>JANZZA010000335.1 GCA_026419655.1 Armatimonadota bacterium
CGGTACGGCTCGTCGTCAGGGCCCTTGAAGCCGGTTTCATCATCGGCGATAGCCCGGCCAAGGCCGTAGTTGAGCCGTACTGCGTCTGGGGTTGCGTAATGAAAGTTGAGTATTGACACTTCCGGCAGGGGGTCAGTCACCTGGGCCTGGTTGTTGGCGATATTCTCTGCTATCAGGTGACTTACACCCAGCCGGGCTTCAGTTTCCTGGATAGCGCGGGCCATGCGCTGGTTCCATTCCCGTGTGACGCCGCCGAAATAAGGTTCATTGCACAGCTCATAGTAGATGTTGTCGAAACCAGCCAGCTCGGCGGCGATTTTTCGCACCAGGGCTTCCTGGACCCCCGTGAGCGCTTCTTCTTTGAGAGCGTACACTTCGGTTCGCCCGACGTTGCCGATGCCGTTCACGTTGTTGGCGGCGTTCATCGGACAACGGTCCCAGAGCACGTCCTCGTAGAAGACGCAGAACAGGACCAGCTCGACGACTATGCCCTGGCGGCCGGCTTCTCGCACGAAGTCTTTGAGCCTGCTGAAATAAGCTGGGTTCCAGCGAGTGAGGTCAAATTTATTGCCGCCGTCGGCAGCACCGGGCTTGTCGCTTCGCGCCCAGGGACATATCCAGCGGCCCGGCGCAGGCGCGAGAGTGTTTTCCTCAATGCCGAAGGAGGTCTCTACTTCGTGGTACACGCCAGAAAAGGTCCGCGTGAGATTAAAGCCCCAGCGGGCCAGTTCATCCAGGTAACGACGGTAGTCGAAGTCCAGGTTGAGGACCGCACCGTAGTGCTCGCCGGACGTTATGAGCACTGCCGGCTTGCCGCGAAACAGAAGATAATGGGGATTGTCGGGATGCAGAGCCAGGGGCCGTACCGCTGCCATAAGGATTGCCACCTTTAAGGTCAGAAATAGTCCTGCTGGTGCCATATTCAATGGACTACCTTCGCCTTACTGGCAATGCTACCTGCCTCGTCTGAAATACCGGCGTGCTCAAAGAGTCCCTGGGGTGAAGGCTTGTGCGGTGGGAACAGCACGAAAAAGTTTGGGAAGGTGGGCCAGGGGAGAACCCATTGCAAAGAGGTTTCTTCCAGATAAGGGTTTTCTTCGGTGCTTTTCACAACGCGGGTTCTTACCTGAAGGAAATGCTTACGGGGTCAAATGTCTCAGCGCGTGGTTGTTTCTCAAGCGGACGTGCGCGTAGACTGTTTCCTGACTCTTTTCCTTGTGTTGCTTTGGCGGTGGAGACTGAAGGCGGTGAGGTTCAGGACGACCAAACCGAAAAAAGGTGGGCCAGGCAATGTGTTTCCAACACATCCTCAAGTCGTCGCTTGCCGGTGTAGGGACCGCGCTGGTGGCCGTCGTGGCCGCTGCGCCGGCCGCAAGGGGCGACGGTGGCTTTCCGCCGTACCTGAGGGAGCGGATAGTCCACGCCCCGTGGCAGGTTTCGCGGCTGGGGGATGACGACGAGCTGCAGCGTGCGCTGGACTATCTCAGGGAGGCCAAGGCCGCAGGTTTCAATGCCGTAGTGCTCGGCCACGTGTCGGAGCTTGCCCTGCCAAGCCGCGCGGGAGAGGAATACATCCGCCGGCTACGGCGCGTCGGCGAGCTTGCGCAGGAACTCGGGCTGAAGGTCATACCTTACGCGGTCAATTTCGGGTCCGGCGACGCCCTGTTTCGATACGAGCCGAATCTCGCTGAGGGGCTGCCTGTGCGTGATGCCCTTTTCCAGGTCACCGGGCGGCAGGCGGTGCTTGTGCCAGACCCGCCGGTGACTGTCGAAAATCCGAATTTCGACGAAGCCCAGGGGAATCACCTGGTCGGCTGGCGCGCTGAGCGAGGACGCGAAGGTGAGGCCATTTTTGCAGACGGGGAAGTGCGCCACGCGGGGGCCTGCTCGCTGCGGATTGAGGCGAGTAAGGCTGACGCTCCGGGCGGGGGCATTTGGATAGCCCAGGACATTGCTATTCGCCCCTTCCGCCAATACCGTGCACGCGTCTGGGTGAAAAGCGAGGGCCTGACGCCCGGCTGCGTGGTGAAGGTGGCCTTCTGGACGGGCAAGCGCCACCTGCACCACGGTGGCATTGGCGTCAAAGAAACACAGGACTGGACGCGCCACACGGCGGTGTTCAATAGTCTAGACAATGCTGCCGTGACAGTGCGTGTTGGGATTGACTATGGTGCTAGCGGCGGCCGGTGCTGGATTGATAGTCTGACCATCGAAGAAATAGGGCCGCTAAACATCCTGCGCCGGCCGGGATGTCCTCTTGTGGTGAGAGGCGAGAACGGTGCGGTCTACGAGGAAAGCCGCGATTTTGAGCCCTTATCTGACCCAATGCTGTACGCTCTCCATCCCTGGGGCGGGTGGAGCCTCGACCATGATCCGCCTGTACTGCGGCTCACCGGGCGGTCGCGAATAGCCGACGGGGAGAGGTTGCGGGTGAGCTACTACCATGCTCTGCCCGTCTACGAGAACCAGGTGGCAATGTGCATGAGCTGCGACAGGCCATATGAGTTGTTCCAGCAGGGTGTGCGCGAACTGCAAGCCCTGCTCCGACCAGCGGGCTACCACATCAGCATTGGAGAAATCCGTAACGCCAACTGGGACGAGGATTGTCGGCGGCGAAATCTTTCCCCGGCGCAGATTCTGGCCGACTCCGTACAGCGTTGTATCGCCATTATCCGCAAGATAGACCCCCAGGCGCAGATTTATGGATGGTCGGATATGCTGGACCCATGGCACAACGCGACTGATAACTATTATCTGGCGAATGGTAGCTTCGAAGGCACGGCTGACCTGGTGCCGCGGGACGTCATCATCCTCAACTGGAACTACTCGGCCCACGACGGCGCAAGCCCGCGCTTCTTCGCCGAAAAGGGCTTCACTCAGCTTCTTGTCGGCACGACGGGAGAAGACGTCGCGACTTACCTGCGGAGTAACCCCGACCTGCCTAATCTAATCGGCGTATACGCGCTTGAACCAGCCAGCCCCGCTGCCTTTGCCAAAGCAGTGTGGGGCAATCCTGGGGGCCAACCGTGACCAGGTTAGTTTTGGGGCAGTAATGGTCCTCTGGGAAACCTTTTGCGGCCCAAAACTTCCGGCAAGGCTTCCTCCTGAGGAAACCCTTTCAAAAGGGTTGCCCACCATACCCCCTTCCCGAACTTTTTCATCCTGTTTTCACCGCTTGCGCCTTATTCTTAAGTCCGGCCAGCGTTTCAGGAGACCCTCGGGGATTGTGACGGTCTCTTGCTTGCATACAAGAGGCCACGGCCAGCGGCCCTCTCCCGGCATCGAGCGTCTTCAACAGCCGCACTGTCTCTTTCTTGCTCCGGCGGTTTATCTCCGCCACGTCACGGAGTAAGGTCCCACGGCAGCGGGGCTTGGGTGAGTCCTGCATCGGGCGGGCTAAGGGGCAGCCATACGGTGAAAACCGAGCCTTCGCCTTCTTTCGAGGAAATGTCCAGCCGGCCGTGGTAGGCCTCGACGGTGCGCTTGACCAGGGACATGCCCAAACCGGTGCCCACAATGTGCCGCCGGTCGGGTGACTTGATGCGGAAAAACTCCTGGCCCAGGCGGGGAATCAGGTCGGCCGGGATACCCAGGCCGGTGTCAGCCACCTCGACGTGGAGCCAATCTCCCTGCTGGTAGGCGCGAAGTATGACTTTGCCGCCGGGCCGGTTGTACTTGATAGCGTTGGATACAAGGTTGTTCAGTAACACCGTCATGTCGTCGCGGTCGGCCTGCAAAGGCGGCAAATCGTCGGGTACTTCCACTTCGATGATAACCCGGCTTCGTTCGGCTAAAGGAGAGTGGTTGTACACGACCTCGGAAATGAGATCTTTAAGCGCCAGCGCTTCCATGTGCCTGCCGCCGGCAGTCTCGGCGCGGGCCAGGTCTAGCAGGTCGCGCACGAGGGCGGCCATGCCTTCCAGTCGCTCGGCGCACCGGGTCAGGATGCCGTCTATTTGCTCGCGGGGCATGTCCGCCCGGGCGAGAACGGCCCTGATGTACCCCAAGGCCGCAGCCAGGGGTGCCTTGAGCTCATGGGCCACCTTGGAAGTAAACCAAGACTTCGCCTCTTCGATGGCCACGTGCTCCGTCACGTCGCGCAGGATTAGGGCGGCGCCGAAGGCTTGGCCGTCAGCGGTTCCCAGGGGCAAAATACGAGCGAGATAGGTTCTCCCAGACAAGACCGTGTGAGCCGTCACAGGAAGAAGGGAGTCCTGGCCCCCGGCCGAGGCGTGCTTGATGAGCCGCAGGAGGTTTGGGTCGCGAATAACATCCTCGAGCGGGCGCAGATAGCACGCCGCAGCTCCCAGCCCAAAGGCCTGGCACGCCGCAGCATTGGTCAGTATCAGCCGTCCTTCGGCGTCAGTTACTAGAACGCCGTCTTCGACGCCGTTTACGATAGCCTGCAGCCACTGAGCGCGACTGGCACCTTCCCGCGCGGCAGCCGTGAGATTCTTCCAGCGGATAGCACGTTCGACTCTTGCGGATAGCTCCTCGTGCGCGAAGGGCATAGGCAGGCAGTCGAAAACCCCTCGCCGAAAGGCTTCCACGCGCCAGGACCAGTCTGCATCGTCGGCCAGGGCCACCACAGGTATGTTCGCGGCAACAAAGCGCTCAAGCAGAGCACGTTCGTCGCTTGCTCCGTAGAGCACTACGACAGCCGCGTCGTGGGTACCGGCCTGGAGCAGCTCAGCCCCCTCCGACGGGTCGGTGACTGCACTGATCTCGGCCTCGAGCCCGGCCAGTGCTCTGCTAACAGCTTCGATGGCAGCACCGTCTGCGGATACCACCAGAATCCTTGACCGACCCGACCCAGGAGTGCTCATGGTGGCTTCCCTGGCGACTTGCCTGCACTTGTCTTATTCATAATAGCAGCGGCCGCTGGTCCTTGTCTTGTCGGACCGGCGGCCGCACCTTTGCTCGTCAGTTGAGGGCCAGGTCAGGCTGGTCTGCCTTGTTTGAGCTTGACGCCTTTACTTCGCTGTCTTCTCGGTATCCTGGGCTTGTACGGTGCTCATTTTTTCACCAGTCAGGTACTCGTGGATGGCGGCAGCGGCTCTACGGCCAGCGCCCATGGCCTCTATCACTGTGGCCGAGCCGGTGACTATGTCGCCTCCGGCGTAGACGCCTGGAATGTTTGTTGCCCCGGTGTTGGGGTCTATTACGATATAGCCCCGGCGGTTGACTTCCAGGCCGGGGGTGGTATCCCTGATGAGCGGGTTGGCGCTGGTGCCGATGGCTATGACCGCCACGTCTATTGGTTCTTCGTATTCGGAGCCTTCGATGGGCACGGGCCGGCGCCGACCACTCTCATCTGGCTCACCGAGTTCCATTTTCTGCATCACCGCGGCTCGCAGCCATCCTCGCTCATCGCCCAGGAAGGCTACGGGGACAGTGAGTAGATGAAACTCAATGCCTTCTTCTTCGGCGTGGTGGATTTCCTCAGCGCGGGCTGGCATTTCCTCGCGCGAGCGCCGGTAGGCCAGTATCACACGCTCGGCACCCAGCCTCAGAGCAGTCCGGGCCGCATCCATTGCCACGTTCCCGCCGCCGACCACCATGACGCGCTTGCCGCGAGCGATAGGAGTGTCGGTCGTGCCGAACTCGTAGGCCCGCATAAGGTTCGACCGCGTCAAGAACTCGTTTGCCGAGTAGACGCCCAGCAGGTTCTCTCCGGGAATGCCCATGAATAGTGGAAGGCCAGCGCCCGTGCCAATGAAGACGGCGTCAAAGCCTTCTTCCTTCATCAGCTCTTCGATTGTAGCGAGCTTGCCGATGACGGCATTTTTCTCCAGCTTGACGCCCATTTCTTTAAGCCGCTCGACCTCGTATTTGAGGATGCGCTTTGGCAGGCGGAACTCAGGTATGCCGTAGACCAGTACTCCTCCAAACTCGTGCAGGGCCTCAAAGATAGTTACGTCATGGCCGAGCCTGGCCAGGTCAGCAGCGCACGTCAATCCCGCGGGCCCGGAGCCGATGATGGCCACCTTCTTGCCCGTCGGCGGACGTACCTGGGGCTTTTCGTGCTGGCCCTTCTCTCGTTCCCAGTCCGCTGCAAACCGCTCCAGGCGTCCTATGGCCACCGGCTCGCCTCGCTTGGCCAGCACGCAGACCACTTCGCACTGGGTCTCCTGAGGACATACGCGTCCGCATACGGCAGGCAACATGTTGGTTTCCATAATCTTGCGCGCAGCTTCCTCGAACTTCCCCTCGCGGATCAGCCGAATGAAGCCGGGTATGTCTACCTGCACCGGGCAACCCTGGACGCACGAGGGCTTCTTGCATTCCAGGCACCGGCTGGCCTCAAGCACTGCCTGCTCCGGCGTGTAGCCCAGTGGGACCTCATCGAAGTTGTGTATGCGCTCTTCGGGGGGCTGCTCGGGCATCGGCTGGCGTGGTATGTCAAGTCTCTTGCTGGCCATTGCTTTATCCTCCGTGGCGAGTTGTTGGTGTGCGCCGCCGGAACCTATCGGTCCAGTCCGATCTTGCAGTGCGGCTCGACCTGGGCAGCTTGCTGTTCTTCGGCCTTGTAGGTAGCCTGGCGCTTGGCCAGCAGGTCAAAGTTGACCTGGTGGGCGTCGAATTCAGGCCCGTCCACGCAGGCGAATTTGGTCTCGCCGCCAACTTCGACGCGGCATCCGCCACACATCCCGGTGCCGTCAACCATGATGGGATTGAGGCTGACCATGGTGGGGATGCCGTACTGGCGTGTCAGGTCGGCCACGGCTTTCATCATTGGGGTCGGCCCCACTGCCAGCACGAAGTCAATTTTTACCCCTTCGTCCAGGAGCTTGCGGAGCACGTCGGTCACCAGGCCGTGATGGCCATAGGAGCCGTCGTCGGTGGCTACTTCCAGGCGGGAGCAGAGGGCCCCCAGCTCTTTTTCCAAGATGACCAGGTCTTTGGTGCGTGCGCCGATGATGCCGATCAGGTCGTTGCCGGCGTCCTTGAGGGCCTGGGCGATGGGCAGGACGGGTGCTGTGCCATAGCCGCCGCCAATCACGCACGCCGTCCCGTAATTTTCTATATGCGTGGGCCTGCCCAACGGCCCAGCCAGGTCCGGCACCACATCGCCCACTTCCAGCGCCGCCAGCTCTCTTGTCGAGTGGCCCACTGCCTGGAAGATGAGCGTTATTGTGCCATCCTCAGGGTCCGACCCTACCAGGGTGAGCGGGATTCTTTCGCCGCCCTCGTGGGGCCTGAGTATCACGAACTGCCCAGCCTTCCGCTTTTTCGCTATTCTGGGATGCCGTATCTCCATACGATAAGTATTGGGTGCAATTTCTTCCTTCGCTACTATCTCGTTCATCGCCCTCAACTCTCCGCGCTGATTTGCTCGCAGCGGTTGTGGCAGCAACCTCGCGAGATTGCCGAGCCGGCGGCCCCACTGCTATTCGACGGCCCGCGCCCTGCTGATACATTCCGTCTGTGCTTCCGATAGGCGTTAGGCCTTCACAACAGCGGCGTATCATGCCCCAGTCGGGCTTGGCTGTCAACCGCTACATCCCTTGGGGGAGTATTCAGTTTACTCAGGATTTTGTTTCAGGCAAGAAAGAGTGAGGCGCGGAGAATCACCTTGGAGTTGAAAACGGAAAAGGAGGTGTCTCCGCGCCATGACGGCAGACGCGGCAACAGTAGCAGCATGGTGGAAGCAAGTCAAGAAGAGATTAGGGCGCGGGAGTATTCAGTTTACTCAGGATTTTGTTTCAGGCAAGAAAGAGTGAGGCGCGGAGAATCACCTTGGTGGTCTCGCTAAAAACCTGGTGTTGCCTTATCCAGGGCCGCAAAAGTGTATAAAGGCGTGTGTTGCGCCTTTTGCCTCGGAGCGCATCTCCGAGGAGCTGCACAAACTCTTCCAACAGTCTCCTCAGAAAACCGATTACTCCCTTCCCTGAAGGAGTATTCGGTTTTCCTGGGATTTTGATTTCGGAAACTGACATGCCGGTGCTTGGCGCCCAACTGCGGCCGCAGCAACGGCTGAAAGCACTTGGAGCCTATCAGGGGATGCCCAAGCCCTGGGGTACATCATAGCTGGTTGCAACAGGAGAAAAAAAGCTTGGAGAGGGCCTGGGGAGCGCCCCTTTCTAAGGAGTTGCCACAGGTAACGGGCACTTAGATGAGACTTGGTCGTCCCACCGCTCAGTTGCAAGCAGTATCCTGAGAAAACCTAACAGTCCAGCGGCCTGATTTCTGCTTGATTTGCTTCCATCATGCCGCTAGTGTTGCTGCATCTGGCGTCATGGCCGGGAGACACCTCCTCCAGGGTGATTCTGGGCGTCTTTTTCTTCCCGCCTGAAAAAGTCCTCAGTAAACTGGATAGTGTCCCTGGTGGACCTGGGGCTGGCGCACGGGAGTATAGATGCTATAATGCGCATCGCTCTCCATGGCTGGGCCAGAGGAATAGCGATGCCACTCGGCTTGATCGCCCTAGTGCTCAGGTACCTTTTTCTGGTCGCGCTGCTGTGGTATGTGGTGTGGGTACTGCGGGCGATGATGCGGTCTTTGCCGACGCCGGTACGAGAAGAGCTGCGGGCACGGGCCTCAGGCCATGTAGCGCCCCGCAGGTCAGACGGCCCTGTTGCCGCCGAAGCGCCGCCTGCGGCGAGTAGAGAGATAAATCCACCCTCGGAGCAGGCCGTTCCGGAGCTGGCCCCGGCACAAACGCCGGGGGCTGCCCAAGAGGGGGCTTTGGGCCCGACACTTGTCCCCGCCGTGTCCGAATCGCCCGGGGACCAATGGCCGGCTGAACCTAGGCACGAGGAAGCCCTGCTAGGTGAGGAAGAGCCGCGATTACCCCTGGAGGTAGCTCCGGTGCCGCGAACCGTCCCTCGAAGACCTCCCAGGAGGCCCGCTCCGCCTGCGCCGCATCGCCTCGCCGGCTTTGAGCTCGTCGTGGACGACCCCGCACGCAGCAGTTTGCCTAGGGGCTTGGTCGTGCCTCTACGAGCGGGGCTACACATTGGGCGCGCAGCCGACAACGGTTTGGTGATAGACGATCCCGCGGTGTCACGTCAGCACGCCTACCTGGGCCCGCGAGGCGAGGCATGGGTTCTGGTGGACAAGGGCAGTGTGAACGGCACCTTCGTCAATGGCCAGCGTCTGAGGGGGCCGCGGGAGCTGACGGCCGGCGACGTCATCGAGATCGGTGGCGTGCGGCTGGTTCTCCGTCGCGCCGGGGGTGCCGGCCCTGGCTAACTCTCGTAGCGCCCGGGCGGAGATTACAGGCCTGGCTCTGGCTGGCATCATCTGCGGGCTGGCCATGGCTCACGTGTGCCTGGTGAAGGGTCTTTCCCTGGCCCATGCGAGCCGTGCTTTCGCCCCTGCTGCTGCGCTGTTACTTGTCGCTTTACTTCTGGACCAGTTGTCCGATAGGCGCGACCGTACTCTCCTGATGCCCGTGGCTTTGCTTTGCGGGCTGAGCATCGTGCTGCTCTGGCGGCTTGATGGCTTCCTGGCGGCCAAGCAGGTAGTCTGGATCGGCGTCGGTTGTTTGATGCTCGTGGCCACTTACTTGCTCATTGACGACGTCGAGAATCTGCGTGCTTCTTCGCCTTTGGCCGGGATGGCCGCGGCGTTGCTCCTGGTCGTGACGATGGTCTGGGGCGAGGAACGTAACGGGGCCCGCCTCTGGCTTGGCGTCCCTGGCTTGGCAGTCTTCCAGCCAGGGGAGCTGGCGAAAATCCTTCTGGTTATGTTTCTGGCAGGGCTGCTGGCAGACTATCGAGAGCGGCCGGCGCGAGCGCGCGGCGCCTGCCCCTTATTGGTCGTCCTGGCGCTTGGGGTGAGCCTGACGCTGGCGGTGCTTGTAGCCCAGAGGGACCTTGGCGCCGCCGGGCTTTTGGCTGGCGTCGTGCTGGTCATGGTCTATTTTGTAACGGATTCACGATGGGCAGTGGCAGCAGCGGGAGCTGTTCTGGTGCTGGTAGTCGTGTTGGCCACGCAGCCGAACATGCTTGACAAACTGCCTGGGGGTAGCGTTTTGCAGCGGAGGCTCGTTGCCTGGGTGGATCCCTGGACTGATCCCCAGGATGCCGGCTGGCAAACGATTCAGGGGCTCATATGCCTGGCCCACGGCGGAGTTCTCGGGGCAGGGTCAGGGCTGGGCGCGGTGGCGGACCTGCCCGTGGCAGAAAGCGACATGATTTACGCTGTGGCGGCGGAGGACCTCGGCTTTGCTGGAGCGGCAGCGATATTGCTTCTCTACGCCCTGATAGCCTGGCGGGGATTTCAGCTAGCGCTTGCGGCGCGGGGCACTTATTCGCTTCTCCTCGCGGCGGGCCTTTCTACATTGCTGTCTTTGCAGACGTTGCTCATAGTGGCCGGCGTACTGCGTATCCTGCCTCTGACAGGCGTCACAATGCCGTTCTTGAGCTACGGCGGCTCGTCCATGGTGGGCAATTTCATTCTCGTGGGTCTGTTGTTGTGCGTGTCGCGGGAGGTGCGCTGGGAAAGCGCGCGGCGCGGGAGGTCGGTGGGTTAAAATGCGGGCGCGAGTTGGGGCATGGACGACGGCTACCCTTTGCTTCGTGGGTCTAACACTTGTTGTGCAGGCCTACTGGCAAGTTATCGCGGCTCCCTGGGTCACCGCTCTGCCCTGGGACACCCACGACCGCCTTCGTGCGAGACTGGCCCGGCCAGGACGGCTCCTTAGCCGTGATGGGGTAGAGATACTATCGCCAAGCCGCACGGACTCGGGCTGGTCTTACCGCTACGGGGCGCCGGAAGCCTTCGCGCATGTGAGTGGCTACGACGAGCGGACAGGCCTCCGCGGCACGCTTTCAGACTTACTGCTTGGTGGGGCAAGGTATTTTGACTGGCGTGTTTTTTTTACGGAGCCGGTGCCGCCGGGCTGCGACGTTGTGGTCACTCTAGACAGTCGTGCGCAGGCCGTCGCCGCCCAGGCTCTTAAAGGCTATCGGGGTTGTGTGATGGCCGTGCGTGTCGGGGACGGGGCTGTCCTGGCCGCTGCCAGCGCGCCTGGCTTCAATCCGCTTATGATGACCACGGACGAGGAAGTTGAGGTAGTAGCCACCGACCCTTACCAGCCGTTGTTGTTTCGGCCGACACAGAAGCTCTATGCGCCGGGCTGGGCCATGGCATGGGTGGCAGCCGTCGCGGCTATTGAGCATGGCCAGGACTTGGCGCAACGCCGGTGGGAGTGCGACGGGGCATGGCAGTGCGGCAGAATGACCATCCGCTGTCCTGTTGCCCATGGCCGCGTAGGGTTGGCAGAGGCCTTGCTACGTCGCTGCCGGGTGGCAATTACCCAGGCGAGCGACGAGTTAGGTGCGGTGGCTTTCCGGGATATGCTCAAGGCTTTGCACCTATTGGACCAGGGTGCCGGCATGGGGCTGCCGAGCGCCGCAGGCAAGATGCCGGACCTGTTCAACTGGCGTGGCCGCGAAAACCTTGCGGATGCTGTGTTGGGCCAGCGGTTTGTTCGCTTGACGCCCCTCGCGGTAGCGCGGTTATTCCTGACAATGGCACGGGGCGGGGAGGTGGTTCAGCCCTACTTGGTGGCGCAGGTTAGGTCGCCCTCCGGGCGCATGATTCGTGCCTTTCAGGCCAAGGCTCTGGGGAAAGCGGTGTCTTCGCAAACGGCTGCCCGGGTCATCGAGCTGGTCGCGGCCGGCGGTGAACAATATAGGTCTACGACTGTCGAACTTGGCCGGGCCGAAGATCTCGGTGGGGCTGGTGCAGTAGCCTGGTGGGTGGAGGATGAAGAAAAACCTGGCCTTGGTAACGCCTGGCTCGTCGGCATGGCGCCGGCTGCTCAGCCCCAAATCTTGGTCGCTCTTGTTCTCGAAGACGTTCCCGACGAAAAGATGGCTGTCGAGCTTGGCATGTCTTTGCTAAACTACCTTGGACGGATGGCTGTGTGAGGCGCTGGGCTATCCTCGGGGCGCTCGCGGGGCCTCGTGGAGGCCCGGTGGTGTAGGTGAGGGAGAATAAATGGCCGTCGAGTTGCTGGCCGGGCGGTACAAGCTTGGGCCGAAGATAGGTAGTGGAGCGGTGTCCGTTGTGTACCGGGCCCAGGACGTGCACCTGGGCCGGGAAGTGGCCATCAAAGTATTGCGGGCCGAACTGGCTGCTCGTGACGACTTGCGGGCGCGCTTCCGCCGAGAGGCCGAAGCCGCGGCAAAACTTACTCACCCGAACATCGTTGCTGTCCTGGACGTGGGAGAGGCTGCTGGTCGCCCGTATATCGTCATGGAGTATCTGCCTGAGCCAGACCTCAAGGAAATAATCGTCCGGTACGCGCCCCTGCCCGACGATAAGGTGGCTCAGGTTGGCATAGATTGCTGCCGCGCTCTCGAATATGCCCATCGCCAGAACATTGTCCACCGCGACATTAAGCCGCAGAACGTCCTCTTTACCACCGACGGGGTAGCCAAGCTGGCCGACTTTGGTCTAGCAGCGGCCGTGGGGGAGCCTGGGGTGGTAGACGGCAGAGTAGCGGGTACGGCAGCGTATATGGCTCCGGAGCAGGCGCAAGGGCTTCCAGCAAGTCCGCAGTCTGACATTTATTCGCTGGGATGTGTTCTCTACGAGACCGTTACCGGACGGCCGCCCTTTGAGGGCGAAGACCCAACGGTGGTCATGCGCCGCCACGTGCACGATCGCCCGCCTTCCCTGCGCTCCCTGAATCCTTCCGTCTCACCTTCGCTGGAGTTCATCATTACTAAAGCCATGGCCAAGGACCCGGCGCGGCGTTACCGGTCTGCCCGTGAGATGTTGGCCGACCTGCAGAAGGTAGCCGCCGGCATAGAGCTGGACCGCACCGGGGTGTTGCCCGTGGAGCAGACAGTGCCGGTAGTAGAGCCGGTCGAGGCTGCACCATGGTATGTTGACAGCCGGCAGGATACGGAAACCATGCCGTCGGTGCGGGTGCGTGAGCAGGCTACCGCAAAGCGGCAGCCGGTGGGGGCAGCCCTGGGCGTGCTGGCGGCGTTGCTGGCTCTCGTGGCCCTGGTCTGGCTTGTCCGGCAAGCCTTCCTTCCTGGCACTGAGCCGAAACTTGTACAGGTTCCGTCCGTCAAAGGTCTTACGGAGCAAGAGGCACGCGATAAGCTAGCCGCCAGTAGCCTCGTGGTGGGCAGCGTCACCTATCAATACAGTGACCTTTATGCCCCTGGCGTGGTGATTGACCAGCGCCCGGCGATGGGAAGCACGGTCCAAGCCGGGACGAGCGTATCTTTGGTTGTAAACCGCGGCGAAACAGTTGCCGAAGTACCAGACTTGACCGGTCTAAAGCTCGAAATGGCCGTCCGGCGCTTGCAAGAAACCGGCCTTACCCTGGGCGAGGTTGAACAACTTTACGACTCTAATGTTCCAGAAGGTCGTGTCATGAAACAGTCTGTGCGGGCCGGCACGAGAATCGAGCGTGGGGGCGCTGTAGACCTTGTCGTCAGCAAAGGGCCACAGCCGGCGCCTACGCCGGTCCCTCCCCCCAAGCCTGAGCCCACGCCAGAACCGGCCCTCGGGCCAGCGCCTGCACCCCGCCCTGCACCTGAGCCGTCGCCCATCCCGGACGAAGCTCCCGGTCCCATCTACCCCGACGTGAGCGTTCGCGATACAACGCCGGACCGGCCCAGCGATAAGGAACACCGCTATGAAGTGCGGGTGACCGTACTGGGACGCGAGCGCCAGCAGGAGGTTCAGGTTGTGGCTCGAGACGCTTCGGGGCGCCGTCAGGACGTGCTGAAAGAAAAACTTGACCCTCAGACAACCCGCACTGTAAAGGTTGACCTGGTGGGGCCAGGAACCATTGAGGTGTACCACAACGGACGACTTTTCTGGCAGCAGACGGTACCTGGTCAATAGGTTACTGTGATAGGGGCCTGGTGGGGATAGCGAGGACATTGTCTGAGCGGCGTAGTGTCAATTGCTGCGCCGTAAAGGTTTCTAGTACACCAGCATGGTGGTGGAGCTAACATGGGCAGTCGCGTAAAGGTACTGACATTAGTGGTGGTGACGATGATGGCCCAGGCGGCACTAGCGCAGCCCAAGGCCGTCTCAGGGGCGGTGAACATCGTGGCCGCCGAGCAGGGTGGACGGATAGTAGCCGTCTCAAGCGAGGCCCGCGACCGCAACAACGTCGTTATTCCTCAGTGGTCGGCACGCAATCTAATTGACGGCAAATACGTTGTTGGGACTTTCGTTCCGCCCGACTCTTACGGCTGGTCCTCTCAGCGGGCTCCCACGGCTGACCAGCCCGAATGGGTCATCCTCGCTTTTAAGAACGACGAGACGCGGCTTATTAACCGAATCGTCATTGACCCCACCACCGACGACCCGCCGTTCATCGGCCGGTGGGTGCGGGACATCGAAGTGCAGGTGTCCACTACCACGCCTGACGGTCCCTATAAGAGCGTGGGCCGTTTCGTAGTGGTGAATAAGCCCATAAAGCAGACCTTCGAGTTTCCGCCCGTCGAGGCCCGGTATCTGCGCGTGCTCATTTTGTCCAACCACGGCTCCGATAAATGTGTAGAAATGGGTGAACTTGAAGTCTACGAGGCAATCGTGCCTGGCGATGCCCTCGACCAGCTTATAATCCGCCTCGAGAATCTGCTTGAAGACCTCAAGCGCTACCGCAACGGGGTGCTTTATCAGCAGGCCCGGCAAGTCGAAGAGGCAGTTACCCGGCCAGCCCAGCCGCCTGCTGAGGCTGCTGGCCAAGAAAAGCAGCCTTCCGAGCCGCAAAGCAGTCAATAGCGCAGGCCGCCTTGCTGGCGCTAGGGTGTCAGGGGTTTAATCCGCTGCGGCGGTCCAGGAAGACCCCTCCGGCATCATGTCCGAGGTTGGATCTGCTGTTGGAGCTTGTTCTCCGGCTATGCGAGTGCGACACATGGCGGCGGCTTTTTTGCACCGGCTCGTCCCGTAGTGCGATGCCGGCTGAGTGCCGCAAAAAAATCCCAGGTGCCGCCCTATAGCTGGCAGTGGAGCGGCATCGGCGTGTGACGCGGTAATTTGGTGGTTGAGGGACACAGCAGCGCCGCCGGCAGATTTTCGGAGCCAGGACGCGCAAAAAATTTTCGGCCGTATGGAAACAATAGGACGCCGGAAACGTTATATAAGTTGGCAGCTCAATCAGCGTAAGCCGCTCGCTGCATGGGGATCTTCGCCAGCCGCTGGTTGGCTCAACCTGCAGGGAGCTCCGCAGACGCCGAAGGTGGTTCGGGAACAGCACCGGAAGCGTCATGCGGTTGCAGTCTCTGGCGCCCCACGTGTTAACGTGGGGCGCTCTGCTTTTCGGCTGCTGTGGTCCTAACCATGCTTGCTTGATATTCCCTTCCCGGCCCCGCCTGGGCGCTTCCGGAATGAAGCGGGACAGGCTGGCCCAGCCTTCTTGCGCCCGCCCGTGCCTGGCCGTTCCTGGGTGTCTTCACCAGTCAGCCTCGCGATTGTCCTCCTTCTTCCCGGCCGTGCCTGGGCGTTTCGACGCAA
Organism: Armatimonadota bacterium; assembly: GCA_026419655.1. Lineage (GTDB taxonomy): Bacteria > Armatimonadota > Zipacnadia > Zipacnadales > FEN-943 > JANZZA01. The sequence continues at coordinate 15,448 of JANZZA010000335.1, forward strand.
CCGCCTGGAAAGGCTGGGCATGCCTTCTCCTTCCCGGCTGTGCATAAACGTTTCCCTGTAGACCGCGGCCATGCCCCGGGGCCCTGTATTCCCCACCCCCGCGGCTGGGGGCCTCGGCACTCGGCGTCCGGCCCACGACGCACAGGCGTTTCCCCCTGCCCGTGTGAGCGGCCTCGTCTGCCATGCGTAATTGCACTTCCTGTCCGTATGACTGCCCGGTCGCAAAACTGTCTGTTCCGTGCCGGCTGCTGAGCATTCTTTGGCTATTGGTGTGCTGGCCGCAAGTACGAACGAGGGTAGGTAGAGGAGCGCGGGTATCAAAGCGGAAAAGCAAGGTACGCGCGCGGAGTGTCTAAGTCCAGGGC
>JANZZA010000476.1 GCA_026419655.1 Armatimonadota bacterium
TCGGCCAGGGACGCCGGCGGCACCGCCCGTGGACTTTGCGCGGCAGTGGCGATCACCGTTGGCCGAAGCCGCACCAGTTCGGCTGCAAAGCCCTCGACGTCCTTGTCGTCAGCCATGCCGAGCACGAGCCACACGCGCGCACAACGGAAGTACCTGTTAATGGCCTCGGCGAGTGCAGCAGCCGCCGCGGGCGCATGGGCACAATCGAGAAGAATCATTGGCTGGCCAGGGACAACCTGCAGGCGGCCAGGCCACTCCACCGTCCGCAAACCCTCCGCCACGGCCTCGCGTGGTACATCAAGGCCCGCGCCGGTAAGCGCATCAGCCGCCGCCACAGCAAGCGCAGCATTCTCCACCTGGTGGTCACCCAGCAATGCCAGCTCATAGGTATCCTGGCCTACGACAACCGTTTGTGGCCTCGGCCTTGTGCCTGGGATGAACGACGGGGCCTCCAGCACCTGCGCGTCGGGTGCCCTGATTATCGGCGCCCCCACCTCCCTGGCTCTCTGTTCCAGCACGGCCCAGGCCTCTTCGGGCTGAGCGCCAAGCACCACCGGCACGCCTGGCTTTATGATGCCAGCCTTCTCGGCGGCAATCTCGGCGAGGGTATTGCCCAGCACGGCAGTGTGCTCGAGACAAATCCGGGTGATGAGGCATACCGTTGGATGCACCAGGTTAGTTGCGTCAAGGCGGCCGCCCAGGCCGGTTTCGAGAACCACTAGGTCCGTCCGCTCTGCGGCAAAGCCAAGCATGGCCATGGCCGTCACGGCCTCGTAGTAAGTGACTGGCGCCAGGCCCGGATGACTGCTCAGTTCCTCGACCGCAGGACGGACGCTGCCGGCCAGCCACGCAAACCGATCTGGCGCAATCCGCTGGCCAGCTACCCGAATACGTTCTCGCACGCTAACCAGGTGAGGCGATGTGAACAGGCCTGTTTTCCAGCCCGCTGCCCGAAGAATAGCCTCGGCCATGGCGGCCACAGAGCCTTTACCCTTGCTGCCAGCGATATGCAGGAAACGCAGCCCATCTTGCGGGTCGCCCAGCAACGCCAGCAGGGCCCGCATGGTGTTCAGATTTACCCACCGGCTCATGGGCGCAACGAAGCCTGTCCGCTCATAATTGCACAGGCTTTCCAGCCACCCGACAGCTTCCGGGTAAGTCATCAGTCTCTGGTCACCTGCTCCCGGCCAACTTCCATCTCTTGAGCCGCCGCTATCTGCCGGGCCGCCTCCTGCAGCTCAGCCACACCGGCCCCTGGCGTTGTCCGCACCAGCGCAGCAAAACCCATGTAGATAACCGAGAGTATTCCGGCGCACAGGAAAACCCACGGGTATCCGTTACGCTCCCACAACAACCCGCCCGCTGTAGGTACCGACATCGAAACAGCGTGATTTATCGAGACTCCTAGCGATAGCGTAGGCGCCAGGTGCGTGGGCGTCTCGACGGTCTTCGAGATAAAGGTTGCCCTCGCCATGCCGGTGTCGAAAGAAAGCTGATCAATGACATAGGCAGCGTAGAGGATAAATAGCGTGCGGGCATTGTGGCCCAGCAAGCCCTCGGCAAAGCCATAGGCTACGCACACCGCGAATAGCACAAGGGCATCCGCAACCAAAATGGTGCGCTCTCCGAAACGGTCAATCATGCGGCCAAGGGTGGGCGCGAAGAACAGACCAATGATAGCGGTAACAATCCACAGCTTGGCAAAGGTAGCCGGCGGTTGGCCGAAGATTTTCACCAGGACCCACGGGCCAAAGGTGAGAAAGACTTGCTTGCGAGCTCCCATCAGCAGCTCGAGCACATAATAGAGCCAGTAGCGCCGGGAAACGACCAGGCGCGGCCGGGGATGCCGGATGCCAACGCGCAGCCCCGATAGAAGCGAGGCAGCAACGAAGAAAGCACAGGCACCCGTGAGAAAAATGGCTGAGTAGCGCACGCCCCCAGCACGGCCCAGAAGCCATACCACGGCACACCCGGCGATGGTGCCGAGACGACCGACAGCGCCCACCTGCCCAAGACGCCGGCCCCGGCTGCGCTCCGACGCCAGGCTCATCGTCAGAGAACTCGCTACCGGCATGGAAAGATGTGTGCCCACGCTCCAGAGAATCACAAAGCCTAACATTGCAGCCCAGCTCTGCCCCAGCGCCGCCACGCCAACCATGCCCAGCCCGGCCAGCACAAAAGCCACCGCCCCCATACGAGCCTCTGGCAGAAAACATAACAGGCCGGCAGAAACTGCGGTCAATAGCCCCGGCAGCTCCCGCGGGAACTCGATCATGCCGCGGGCTGCGGCCCCGATATGAAAAGTATCGTTGAGGTAATTGCTGAAGCTTGTCTCCCACATACCGCCGGCCGCGCCAGAAAGCGCAACGGCAGCCAGGTACACGGGAAGCTGCGGATGCACGTCCAGTAGCCTTTCGTGCAGACGCCGAAACATCGTTAGGCACCGTGTTGTCGCAGATGGCGCTTATGCTAACCTGCTGCCCCGTTGCGGGCAAGACCGCGCAACGGGAGCATTCGGTTTTCCAAGGAGACTGTTGCAAAAGTTTCTGCAGCCCCTCGGAGATGCGCTCCGAGGTAAGAGGTGGGACACACAACTTTATACACTTTTGTGGCCCCGTATAACCCAACACCGGGTTTTGGGACAGACCACCAAGGTGCTTCTCCGGGCCTTACTCCTTCCTGCCTGAAACAAAATCCTGAGGAAACTGAATGCTCCCAAGCGCCACCCATCCGTTGCAGTCCTTTTACGATCGCCCACCGAGAGCGAGGTGACGCATTCCTTGCCACGGCCGGCGAGAAGGCTCTTAACTACACAGCGCGAACTGTATCATGGCCATGATTCCACTCCGAGACAACCTCCGCACGCTGCGGCCCACAATCGTCAACTGGAGCATCATCGGTGCCTGCATAGCTGTGTTTCTGTGGCAGCTCGACCAACCTATGCTGGGCGTTGAGCGAGCTTTCGTGCCCCGCAACCTCTGGCCTGGGAGCACACACCCGGCCAAAGGACTTGTAGCTGCGTCGGCGGCTGCTCTCCTGAGCATGTTCATGCACGGCGGCCTGCTACACCTGGCGAGCAACATGCTCTTTCTCTGGGTCTTCGGCGACAACGTGGAAGAAAGGCTCGGCCGCCTGCGGTATCTGCTCTTCTATATCACCTGTGGCCTGCTGGCCTTAGCGGCCCACTGCGTTATGACCGGGTTTTCCGACAAGCCGGTAGTCGGGGCAAGCGGGGCCATAGCAGGAGTCCTTGGCGGCTACTGGGTACTGTTTCGCGGAGCCCGCATCCGTGCTCTGGTGCCGCTGGTGATCATCTGGTTCGTGACAGACGTGCCGGCGTGGTTTTTCCTGGCAGCGTGGTTCATCTTACAATTTCTCGCTGGCCTCACTGCAGGCCCGGACAGCCCTGTAGCTTCCTGGGCCCACGTCGCTGGCTTCGTGGCCGGGGCCTTGCTCGTAAAACATTTCCTCCCCCGCCGCTTCAAGGGCCCACGGGTGATAAAGATAGAATTTCACTAAGCACGCCTCTCATTGCTGCTTCCCGGCTAACCAGACTGCCTGCCCGACCGCGCAGCAGTACGACGCGATACCTCAAGGCCCCTGCGGTGCAGGCGGCACCGAAAAGTTGGCACAGGGCGATGGACGCAAAACCTTTTGCGACTGTCGTAAAGGCCGGGGTTGGTTTATTCATTGGTGATTGTTGCAAAAGGTATATCGCCAGCCCCAAGACTTCATCTCAAATAAAAGGTCGGCCAGCCCTGTACACTGTATCTCCATGAGCCAGGGAGAAGCCGGGTTTTGCACCAGTCACCAGAGGAAGAACCTGTAAGCGGCCTAGCGCCCAGCCTTCTATCTGGGGCTGCGCGCGGGATACGGCAAAGCGACTTTCGCAACAGCCTTTGGAGGTCTTTGCGAGGCTCTCCGGCGGCAGGCAGCAGGCAGCCGGAATAACCAGCTCTGGCCGCGGCGGCCAGGTGTCGGCCTGGGCAACCGTACTTGGGCTACTCCCCTTTGCTCGGCAGGCCAGAAGGGAGTGTTCGGTTTTCAGGGATACTACTGGAGAAGTCTCTGCAGCGCCTGGCAGATGCGCCCCGAGGCAAAAGGTGAGACACACAAGTCTGTACACTTTTGTGGCCCTGTATAAGTCAGCACCGGGTTTTGGACAGGCCACCAGGGTTATTCTCCAGGCCTTAGTCCTTCCTGCCTGAAACAAAATCCTCTGTAAACTGATTACTCCCGGCCCATAAGAGTGTCTTTTCTTGAGCCCTTGACTAATAATACGCACAGGGATTAAGCCTTCGGAGCACGAACATGAGCGAACAATCAACTAAGAACAGTCACGATCGTTCCTGGCACGGGCGGACGGTTGTTGGCCTTGGGCTGGTAAGCTTCTTCAACGACACTCATAGCGACGCGGTGTTTGCGCTCCTGCCGCAATTCATGCGGGATGTTCTGGGCCTTTCGATGCAGGCCGTGGGGCTGGTAGACGGCCTGGCTCAGGCGACCACTGCAGTTTTCCATATGGTATCAGGGTGGGTTTCCGACCGCCTTGGTACTCGCAAACCTGTCGTGATGGCCGGCTACTCCCTCTCGGCGATGGCCAAAGTGCTCCTCATCTGGGCGACGCGGCCCTGGCACGTGCTGGCAGTACGGGTGAGCGACCGGATAGGCAAGGGCCTCAGGACGCCTGCTCGCGACGCACTTCTGGCCGACGCCGTCCAGCGCCAGCAATGGGGCCGAGCATACGGTTTCCACCGTACCATGGACAGCGCCGGTGCTATTGCCGGGTCAGCTCTTGCCTGGGGCGTCTTTGCGGCCACCAGCAGCTATACAAAGTCCTTTGCCATAGCTGGCATCTGTGGCGGCCTGGCAGTGCTCTTGCTGGCCTTGCTGGTGCACGAAGGACAGCAGGCCACCTGCGAAAGAGGGGATGCCATTTCCTTCAAAGGCTTCACGACGGCTTTCTGGATGTTCGCAGCGTCCTACGTCCTTTTTTCCCTTGGCAGAGTTACTTATTCCTTCTTCCTGTTGCGTATAAAGGACCTGGGCGCACCAGCCGCGCTGGTGCCCGGTGCCTACTTGTTGCACAACATTTGCTACACGGCCGCCGGGCTCCCAATGGGTGTGCTTTCCGACCGTATCACCGCCCGCTGGGCCACTTTGGTCACTTACCTGCTCATGGCCGCAACAGCAGCGGGCATGGCTGTTGCCGGAGCCGAATGGCTGGGCTTTGCGCTGACGGCTCTCTACGGGGTTGTGTTGGCGGGCGAAGGGGCAGCGGTCAGGGCTTTGGCGGCTGAGTTGGTGCCGGAGAGCCGA
>JANZZA010000511.1 GCA_026419655.1 Armatimonadota bacterium
GAACGTGCTTGAGCAGGGGCTGGCTACAGAATATGTCTACGACGCCATTGTGAGGATGGTGCACAACTGGGCCACGTTGTGGGACCAGTTGGCACCGGTCGTGGGCGAGTAAGTTGCTGTTGGCTGGGCGTTATGGTGACCCAGCTTACGGAGTGATGGCAGGGAATGTCGGCAGAGGTTGTACGTACCAGGTTTGCGCCAGCGCCGACGGGCTACATGCACGTGGGGAATGTTCACACGGCGCTCTTCGCGTGGCTTTTCGCGCGCCATAACGGCGGCCAGTTCATCCTGCGCATCGAGGACACCGATGAGGTGCGCTCCACGTCCGAGGCCCTCGAACACATCTACGCCGGCTTGCGCTGGATAGGGCTGGACTGGGATGAGGGGCCCGACATTGGTGGCCCCTACGCGCCCTATGTACAGTCCCAGCGGCTCGAGCTTTACCAGCGCTACGTGGGAAAACTCATGGACGCGGGTCGAGCCTACGAGTGTTTCTGTGCGCCCGAGGAGCTGGAAGAGCGCCGCAAGCTCATGCTTGCGCGGGGTATCCCGCCGCGCTACGACGGCCGCTGTGCTGAGCTTTCGGCCGAAGAACGCCAGCGTTTGCGTGAGGAAGGTTATCCCTTTGCCATCAATTTTCGCATGCGCCAAACCGGCACCACGGTGGTCCACGACCTGCTTAAGGGCGACGTGCCCTTCGAGAACGCCACCCTGGGTGATTTCGTCATCCTGAAACGCAGTGGCTACCCTACCTATCACATGGCCGTGGTCGTGGACGATTGCCTCATGCGCATCACTCACGTAATCCGCGCGGAAGAGCACCTGTCCAACACACCCCGACATCTCCAGCTTATCGAAGCTCTGGGATTCGAGCCGCCCCAGTACGTCCACCTGCCCATAATCCTCGGCCCGGACCGCACCAAACTTTCCAAGCGCCACGGTGCCGTAAGTATGATGGAGTATGCCCAGCGCGGATTTTTACCCGAGGCCATGTTCAATTTTCTTGCACTCCTGGGCTGGTCGCCCGGCGACGATAGGGAAATCCTCGACCGCGAGGAGATTATCGAGAAGTTTTCTCTCGACGGTTGCAGCAGGTCGCCAGCTATTTTTGACCTGTCCAAGGCAGAATGGATAAACGGCGAGTACATCAAGAGGCTGCCCAGGGAGCGGTTAGTAGTGGCTTTGCGACCTTACCTGGAAGAGGCTGGGCTTTTCGAAAAGGACCCGGCCCCGGAGCGCCTGGAGTGGCTTGGCCGCGTGGTTGACCTGATGCGCGAGCGGGCTAAACTTCTTACAACCTTCGTGACCTGGGCGCGGTACTTCTTCACCGACGAGTATTCCTACGAAGAGCGGGCGGTCAGTAAGTGGCTCTCCAAGCCAGAAGTCGCGGATGTCCTGGCAGCCTTGGCCGCGACTTACGAGAGGCTGGAAGTCTGG
>JANZZA010000534.1 GCA_026419655.1 Armatimonadota bacterium
CCATGGGCTTGCGGCCGGCCTTGAGGCACTCGATGAAGTGCTCGTCTTCCAGGAGATAGGGCGACTTGTGCCATGGGCTGCTGGGTCGCTGGACGGCCATGGTTCCTTCGACTTCCTCGCGCTTCTGGACGTTGAGGGTGACGTTGGCGGTGCTGTCGTGGCTGATGAGGCCGCCGCTGCCAGCAATCTCGAAACTGGTGCGGAATTGGCCCAGGTCGGCCCAGGAGCCTTCCACGTGGGCAATGGCACCCGACTTGAACCGCAGCGACATCAGGGCGTAGTCCATCACCGGCATGAGGTCGTAGCGCGAGTGAGCATACACCCGCTCCACCGGGCCGAAGGTCCACAGCAGCCAGTCCAGGTCGTGGATGGACATATCCAGGATGACGCCGCCGCTGAGCTCGTAGTTGGCGAACCAGTTGTCCTGGCCGCGGGGCATGGTGTTTATGCGGCTGGCCCGCACCATGCCCACCGTGCCGATGGCACCCTCCTGGACGAGCCGCCGAGCTGTGGCATACTCGCCGAAAAAGCGCAGGACATGGCCGACCATCATTGTGACGCCCGACGCCCTGACTGCCTCCACTACGGCCTCAGCCTGGTGGAGGGTGCGCGTGAGGGGTTTTTCGCAGAAGATGTGCTTGCCGGCTTTCGCGGCCTTGATGCAGTAGTCCGCGTGGAAGGGCGTGGGCGTGGCAATGGCAACGATGTCCACGTCGTCGGCGTAAAGGCGGCTCTCATCGTCCGCCGCAGCTCCGCCCACCTGGGCCGCCAGCGCCGCAGCCTTCTCGCGTACCGGGTCGTAGACTGCGACGATTTGGCAGTCGGGGATGCTCGCGAAGTTTTCCGCGTGAACGGCAGCCAATCCGCCAGCCCCTGCTAGGGCTATCTTGTACATCATCCCACCTCCCGTCTGGGGGGACGCCCGCGGAGTCGGCTCACGGCCGCAGCCAACGTTGGACCGGACGCCACAGCCCCAGGGTTGCCCGGCTCATTTCGCAGGCGCGCCCGGGACACGGTGCCACTCTGTCGGCCGCGCGGCCGCAGCCATTCAACGGGACGCTCCCGTCCCTTGGACGCTCTCGGCCGTGGCTTGTGCTGCCACGCCTTCTGGCGCGGGCGGCTGTTCCTGCGGCCTCCAAGCTTCGGCTGTCAGCCGCCGCGCGGACGCCCTTTTTCTCCGCCAGCCGGTCTATACCTTCCCACGGCGGACGAGGCGGGCTCTTTTTGCTGCCTGCCGCCCCTGGCTGGTGCGGTTAATGTGCGAGCAGTCGTTGTGCCTGTTGAAATGATCGGCAGCCACGCCTCTGGGCGCGGTGAGAGCACGGCGTGGTCTGTCCGGTGGCAATGTTTAGCGTTTGCGCCGCGCCTCTGGGCCTCAGTGGGCGGCAGTCCTCAAAGGCCGACGTCCTCCGAGCGGGCCTCCACTGCAGTCGGCCGCTGAGGGAGACTTGGTGGCGCATCTCTTTTCAAGGTCCGCGCAAAGCAACCAACTGGCACATCCGCATAAAAACAAACCGCGGAGCTTGGCAGCTTCGCTGCAGGCTCCGCGGTCTCGTTTTGGTCTACTTCAGGTCTGTTTTGGGTCGTCTATGGGGTCAGCAGACGAGCATCGCGGTGGCCCGCAGCTATGCGGCCCACCAGCACCAGCGCCAGAACCAGCGATTACTCGTCTTACCCATATCCACTCGCTGTATACTAAACCGTTCGCATCTTGTCAAGGCGCCCGCGGCCTGGGGGAGTATTCAGTTGACTCAGGATTTTGTTTCAGATAGGAAAGGGTAAGACCTGGAGAATCACCTCGGTGGTCTCTCCAAAACCCCGTGTTGGCTTAAACACGGCCACAAAGGTGTATAACCTTGTGCGTTTCACCTGACGCCCCGGGCCCC
>JANZZA010000544.1 GCA_026419655.1 Armatimonadota bacterium
AGATGTGTATAAGAGACAGGTGTGGTCCTGCACTTGCTGGCCGGCGAGTTAGGGGCCGGTGAGAGGTCCTTGAACTTCGAAGATGCCGATGTGGACGTACTTGCAGCCCGTTTGACTGTAAGCTTCTAGACCAGGCCGACGCCAAAACTAACACCCCCGACCCCCAGCCGCCCAACAGAATGGGCAGGCCGGGTGGGAGTGGCTATGTTCGTTGCTCGACCGGCGCCCGACCCGGTACCGCTACCCGGCCGTTTGAGCCGTCTGGAGCGGTAGCAGCAGAAATTCACCAGCACTTAGCAACGGACGCCCCCGGACCAGGCGAAAGCGGCGCGGAGTTATTGGCTGCTGGCCGTGGCCCACTTGTTCTCCCACTAGACCCCTTCTCCCATGACGGCCAGACCGCTCGGCCCTCTAAGTTTCCAAGGAGACTGTTGCAAGAGATGATGTCGGCTTACTCGGAATGAAGAAAGTGTACAACGCTATACGGGGGACTTCTTAACTGCGATTGCGACTGGGGGCCGGGAAAACGACTTCTGCAACAATCTCCTTTGAAAAGGTCCGTCCTCCTGTAATGAGGTAGTAAGATACCTTTTGGGGATTCTGGTCAGTGGTCAGGAGCGTACGCCAAGGAAACCCAACAGGGCCCGGTGCGCTTGACGGGTGAACGGGCATCCGTGCACAATGCAGGTCGTGGGATCTCGTTTGGTGGCAGGTCTTCCTCTTTCTGTGTCGGCACCTGAGAATACTAAGCAAGGGGGCTGATTCCGATAACATTCGAGCCAACCGAAGATCAGCAAGCAATCGTCGAGCACGTCCGGGAGTTCTGCGAGGATGTGCTCATTCCTCGGGCCGAGGAGACCGACCGCGCCGGCGTGTGGCCCGAGGAAAACGTGCGCAAGCTCGGCGAACTGGACCTCATGGGCATTACCGTGCCCGAGGAGTACGGCGGCCTGGGCATGGACAATGTCACCTGGACCCTGGTCGCTGAAGAATTGTCCCGCGCCTGCACAACCACCGGCGCGGTCTTCGGCGCCCACATCCTTTGCGTGGAACCCCTGCTCCTCTTCGGCACCGAAGAACAAAAGCAAAAGTATCTCGTCCCGCTGGCAAAAGGCGAATGGATAGGCGCCTTCGGCCTGACGGAGCCAAATGCTGGCTCTGACGCGGGCAACGTGCAGACCCGCGCCCAGCGCGACGGCGACCATTACATCCTCAACGGCACAAAAATCTTCATTACCAACGGCGGCGAAGCCCACGTCTACGTAATAATCGCCAACATCGAGCCGGAAAAAGGCCCGCGCGGCATGACAGCATTCATCGTCGAGAAGGGCACGCCGGGCTTCGAGTTTGGCAAGAACGAAAAGAAGATGGCCTACGGCTCGCTGCCAAACCGGGAGCTTATTTTCAACGACTGCCGCGTGCCCGCCGAAAACGTCCTCGGCGGCGAGCGCAGGGGCTTTCGTGTGGCCATGCAGACCCTGGCCATGGGCCGCATAGGCATGGGCATTGGGGCGGTTGGTGTGGCCCGCGCGGCCTTCGAAGCTGCTCTCCCCTACACCAAGCAGCGACAACAATTCGGCCAGGCCATCGCCAACTTCCAGCTCGTCCAGGCCCATCTGGCCGACATGGCTACCGAAATTGAGGCGGCACGGCTCCTGTGCCTCAAGGCCGCCTGGCTCAAAGACCAGGGACGGGAGTTTGAAAAAGAAGCGGCTATGGCGAAAGTGTACGCCTCAGAAGTCGCCACCCGCGTCTGCTCGAAGGCTGTCCAGTTGCTCGGCGGCTACGGATATATCCAGGACTTTCCGGTAGAACGTTACTATCGCGAGGCCAAGCTTTTCGAAATAGTCGAGGGGACGAGCGAGATCCAGCGCCTCGTCATCGCCAGACACCTGCTCAAGGGAGTGTGATTGCAGCCTCCCAGCGCGACGCCACTGATGCGGGGAAGACCTCCCAAATACCGATGTGGCCACTCAGCTTTTCTTCAACGACCATGCCTGTGCAGGCCAACGTCACCAGACAGGAGATGCAAAGCTGGAACAGCCGTGTGCACTTAAGCGCTGAAGGAGCAGAAAAAGGTTGAACCGCCAGGTTTGAGGAGACGAGCAAGTGAGACATCCCAGGCGGCGACGTTACACATCGGTCAACCACGGCGCAATACCAGGCAGGCCTGCGCCGCCCCGACACCGACGTGGCAGGCCATATGACGCCCTTGAGTTGCCACTGACTGGCTACGACCAAGACGTGGAAGAATACGAGTACGTCATAGATTACGGGCCCTGGGCCGAGTACTTGGACGCGCAGGAGGGAGCGGGCGTTCAGTCATACGAGGGCGCCGCGGGGGATGAGGATGCTGATGGTTACGAGGGTGGCTGGGAGGATGAGAGTGCCGGGGCGGACGCGAGTACGGACGAATATTACGAGGACTTCGACGAGGACGAGTATACAGAGGTAGAGGTAGAGGAAGAGGAAGACGAGGAAGAGCCGGACCCCCACTTCGGGTGGTGGCCATATCGCTCGTGGGGCGAGATCGTGGTAGCAGCAGCCCTTGCTGACGCAATGATTCGGCGGGGACATCTGCACTTCGCCCGAAAGGGCTCCAGTGAAACGCCCGAAGAGTCGCAACAGTCCGCAAACTGCGAAAACCAGGAAGCGCTAGAGGAGCAAGGAAAGCAGAGCTGGCGGGGAGAGCACGAATCCCACGATGAACACGCGGTGGCCGAGCGGCACGGAGAGCACGCATGCCACCACGATGACCACGCGGAGCACGAACAGCCCGCAGAGCATGGTGAGGATGCGAAGCACATAGAGCACGGAGACTACGCAGAACCCGAAGGGCACCAGGAACACGAGGAACGGGGAAAGCACGGGCAAGAGAAATGACATTCCCTGACACGCCAAGGCCGATACGGCTTGCGCGGCCGGCCCCGCAAGAGTAATGAAACCCTGTGGCGGCCCGAGCAATCGCGGAGAGACCGCCGACCGAAACCATCCAGTCCACGTAAGAAGCGAGGTCTGACAAGTGAACATCGTAGTGTGCGTCAAGCAAGTGCCGGACACCACCGACGTCCGAATAGACCCAGAAACCAACGCGCTTATACGCGATGGCGTGGCGTCAATCCTCAATCCTTTTGATGAGAACGCTATCGAGACGGCGCTGCAACTGAGGGAAAAGCACGGCGGCACGGTAAAGGTCATCAGCATGGGGCCACCCCAGGCCATAGAGGTGCTCCGCCATGCCATAGCCATGGGCGCGGACGAGGCGTACCTTATTTCCGACCCGATTATCCGTGGCAGCGACACTCTGGCCACCTCCTACACCCTGGCCGAAGCCATCCGCCACCTGGGCGACTTTGACATGGTCATCTGCGGCAAGCAGGCCATTGACGGTGACACGGCCCAGGTTGGCCCGGGCATAGCGGAGCGTCTGGGCATCCCCCAGGTCACCCTCGCGGTCGGCGTGGAGGTAGACGGGCGCAAGGTGCGGGTTACCCGGATGCTAGACGTAGCCAACGAAGTCGTCGAGGTGCGGATGCCGGTGCTAATAACTGTCGTCAAACAAATAAACGAGCCTCGCCATCCGCCCATGAAAGGAGTGCTAAAGGCAAGAAAGGCT
>JANZZA010000552.1 GCA_026419655.1 Armatimonadota bacterium
CGCACAGAGCTGAGCCTGTCCGGCCCAGGCCAGACCAGCGCCAAGGTCGAGGGGAGTCTGGAGAAATTCGACCTCAACCTATTACCCATTGGCGGCTACGACTACTTCATCCAGCTTCAATTCGACCGGATTTCTTTCGTCTCCGGCACGGGCCAGAAGACAGACGTGAAGTGCGACTTTAGCAACATGAAATTCGGGGGACCGCTGGAGTTTGTAAGCACCCTGCAAAAGCTCATTCCGCTCAACGGCTTTGGCGACGGGCCCTATCTGGATGTGGGCTTGGATGGGATCAAAGCGGGCTTCGACCTTGAGCTACCAGACGTATCAGTGGGCATGTTCTCGCTGTCGAACATGCGCCTATCGGCCGGCATGACGCTTCCCTTCTTCGAGGGCTCGCTGCGCTTCCGCTTTGCCTTCTGCGATAAGCAAAGCCCCTTCAACCTGGCAGTTTCGTTGTTCGGGGGCGGTGGATTCTTTGCGCTGGAACTAACTCCCAAGGAAGTAGCCCTCATCGAGGCAGCCTTCGAGTTCGGCGGCAGCATAGCCTTTGACATTGGAGTGGCCAGTGGCGGCGTGTACGCCATGGCAGGCATCTACTTCCGCTGGGAAACCGATGGAGTGTTGCTCGAAGGCTACCTGCGGATGGGCGGGCATCTTTCCGTCCTCGGCCTGGTGACGCTGTCGCTGGAGTTTTACATGTCGCTCACCTACGAAAAAAGCGGCGGGAAGACGAGCGTGAGGGGGCGCGCTGAGCTTACCGTCGAGATTGAGATTTTGTTCTTCACAAAGAGCGTGACCATGGAAGTGGAGCGGCAGTTTGCCGGCTCGTCGTCGGGGGCGGCATACCTGGACGGGACGCGCTTTGCAATGCTTTCCACGGACGCGCGGTATGCCCAGGGTGGTGGCGGTGGCCGCCCGGGAGCATCTCAGCGTGTCCGCTTTGCCGACCAGATGACCGCGGCGGACTGGGCGGCGTACTGCAAGGCCTTCGACTAAGGGGTGTGCGCCATGGCCGACCAGAAAGACCAGCAAGTGATGTGGACGGTCCTGCCCAATGGTGTGGTTGGCAGCGGAGCGCAAGCGAAGCTCAGGTTTTCGGTATTCGTTTCGCCTAAGCTGCGCACAAACGTCGGGCTGCCCAGGCCGACGTTAAGCCAATTTCCCGATTTCCTGGACTGGCCGAAGGCAGTAGCAGGCGTGAAGTTCTCTGTACAGTTCGGCACGGCCGCGCCCGTTCCGGTCGAGCCGCTGAAACCTCCTGCCGACCCACCACCCTCGGACCTGTGGAAAAGTATCTTCGGCCTGGACACTTACGTAAAGCCTTATGAATTCCCCAAGAGCTTGCTGGCGGCTGGAGTGGTTTCCTTCCCGGTAGGCAACGTTCTTGGCCGCATCAAGGAGACCTACGGCGGCGTGGCCGTGCAGTCGCCCCGGGAAATACCCCGGCTTACGCCGCAACTTCGGGAAAGGCTGCCAAGACTGCACGGATTGCTGAGCGAGATCGCGCTGGAGCCGCAGACGAAGCAGCGGCTGACGACAGCCATTGCAGCTCAGCGGGCAAGAGCACCGCAGAAAATCTTCGTGACGCAGGCTCACCAGGAGGCCGGGCGCCTTGTACCCCGAGCGGCCGGGGCTGGCGCCGTAGCGGCCCAAAACCTCGGCGTGGCCGGCGTCACACCCGCAGCACTGGATTTTCACCAGGCGGAAACTTTTCATGCTCGACCAAAGGTGCAGTTGCCCAGGCCAACGCTGGCCAAGTTCGTGCAGGGGATGGATTTCCACCAGATGGTCACGGCGCTCGGCCAGTACCCTGCCATATTGCGGCGGCTGGGGCTGGTGCTTGACTTCGAGGTGCCGATGCCGGCGGTGACTGGGGCAACCACGGTTTCTGTCTCAGTGCAGTGGACGCCCGAGGTCTCCACCGAAAACATCTGCCCCCGGACGCACTGCAGGATTGGTGCCGGGCAATTTGTGGCCGTGGAGAAGTCTGCCGACGCCGACACGGTAAATGGCTGGGTGAAGCTCAACGACGAGGCGCGGTTCGAGATAGGACAGGTGGACGTGGACGGCGCGGCGCTAAAAATGCTGAGCACGGCCAACAAGTTCCGAAACATCGCCGTAGCCGCCGGGCCACCTGCCGCCCCTCGCGAAGAGGAAGTTGCTCTGCCCGCGCTGAGAAACGCAGGAATATGGGTGGCACGGGTGGAGCGCCAGAGGTTACTGGTGGCTTCCCTGGCGCGGTCGGCCCAACTTGATGCGGCTGTGACAGAGAAAAAGGATAAAACCCCGGAGCTTTGGGCTGAGGACCTGATACGCGGCTACCGGGTAGACGTCTGGGACGAAACCACGAAGAAGTGGTACTCGCTTTGCCAGCGGGTGGGGAGCTATAAGCTTGTGAAGACCGGCAAGACGCTGACGGTGGAGGATGAAGGCTGGGTGACGATGGGGGTGGCCCAGGAGCCGGAGTCCGGAGACCAGGTGAAGGCCCACGAGATTGTGTTTCGGTGGGAGGGGTGGAGCCTGGTGGCACCTCGTCCCGGCAAGCCCCTTCCAGCGGAAGGCACCGACAAACCCAAGGGGGATGAATTCGGCCTGCAGGTGGCCTTCGTACCAAAGGAAGGTTCGCTGCCGAGGCTGCGCTTTGGGCGTGAGTACCGGATCAGGGCGCGTGTGGTAGACCTGGCCGGCAATAGCATAAGCCCAGATAGCACGGATGACGCGGCCGCCACAGACTATATCACTTACCAGCGCTACGACCCGCTCCTGCCGCCAGCGGTCATCCCACGCAACAACCTCAAGGGTGCTGAAGGCGAGTCGGTGGCGCACCTGGTTATCCGTTCGATGAACGACGCGCCGGCCAAAGATAAGGTGCCGACGACGGCAAAGGCAGAGCGGCATGTCATCCCGCCCCAGGGCGCGCAGTTGCTGGCAGAAACCCACGGCATGTTCGACACACCCGACGTCGTCAAGGGTGACCAGGCCACCTATCAGCTAATCGTGAGCCACGATGGTGTGCTTCCGGAGTATTTCGAAGGGGCCCAGGCTAAAGTGCCGTACCTGCCCGACCCGCTCGCCTACGGGGCCACTGTGCAGTTCGAGCTTCTGTACACCGGAGACCGACCAAACAACGCCCAGACCCTGAGCATACCTTTTGCCGGTACCTGGCCCGACCTGCAGCCCTTCCGCATAGTCGTGTACGAACCGACCGGCGGCGAGACGAAGCTGAATTACGACGCCGGACAACGGGTCTTGCAGGTGCCGCTGGCCAAGGGCGACACGGCGCGAATAAGGCTTAGCTGCCACATGATGCCAAGGTTTGTGGCGAACATGGGCGTGATGCGGTGGGCCATGGAAGACATCGTGGGGCCGCAGCTCCGCTCTTCCCCGCTGCCAATGCCCGAGAAGTTGCAGATTCGCCGCAAGCTGCACGACGTAACCGCGATGCCGCAGTACAGCAGCCGGCTCAGTCTGCCACCTGCCCTCGTGCAAACGGCGACCAAAGTCAACGACGACGCCATTCAGGGCCTTCACTGGATGCTCCCCCCGCCCCGCGAGCTGATCCTCACCCATGCCACCCAGCAGCCACTTTTCGTGCCCGACTTGACCAAGATGACCGCCACCAGGCCGTTTTTCGGTGCTACCTATGCCGAGCTGGACGGCGGCCTACCATGTAGCGGCAAGA
>JANZZA010000643.1 GCA_026419655.1 Armatimonadota bacterium
AGATGTGTATAAGAGACAGGGCAATACCCATCTGATCGGGCTGTGAAAACGCAAAGAAAAAACCTCGTCTGGGGGAAACCCGTATGGGCCGGAGTGTCAAGGGGGGCGGCCCAGGTACGGTCCCTTTGAAAAGGGTTGCCCCCAGACCCGCTTCCCAAACTTTTTCCTCCTGCTCGGCTGGGCTGCGTCTCCTCGTTGAGTTTGCCCCTCTTAGGCGAGCGCCTCAGTCTTCTGCGACGCCCTGACAAACGCCCTCCAACACTGAGCCGGGGTGTCCTATGTCCTACGGTTGAAAAAAACAACTAGTCCTTCGCCTGGTGGCACACGTTTCAGACCGCTCTGTGCACGCAAAGCAACCGGGGCCTCTCCGCGTAAGGGCAGAGAGGCCCCGTTGCCCCTCCCGCTGTGGCCCCAGGCCGAGCCCGGGCCAGTGCTCTACATAACCTCGCTCACCTGTACTACGCGCCCGCCCTCTTCAGCAGACTTGTTGCACGCCACCGTAACCGCGAGGGTCTTGTAGGCGTCGGCATAATCCGACTGGATGACGGAGCGGTCGCCGGTCTTTATGGCCTGGATGAAGGCCTCGCACTCGCCCTGATAGCCGTCCCGCTGACACTGGTACTGGCCGCTGTCTTCCGGCGAAGCCCAGGTGAGCTGATGGCCGACGATTTCCAGAGTGAAGCCGTGGGCCATGACGCGCAGGCCGCTGCTATGCCAGCCCTTGAGGAAGCAGGTCTGGGAAATATTGCCAACGGCTCCGCTGTCGAAAATCACGTTGGCGGTGCCTACGTCGGGAACGTCGAGGTCTTCGAAGTCCTTGTTGGCGGCTCTGAGGGCGTAAAAAGCCGAGACGGCCTGGATGTCGCCGCACAGGTAGCGGGCCATGTCCACAATATGCGTTGTCTGCTCGACCATCTGGCCACCCGACTGGCTCATGATGCGCCACCAGGGCGCTCCGGGCGTGCCCGTCCAGAACCAGCCAGCGGCCAGGCCGATACACTTGTCGCCCAGCATCTCGCGAGCCCTCTGGACATGGTCGTCCCAGCGGTACTTGTAGGCCACGGCGGTGATGACGCCGCTCTCTTCGACGGCCTGCAGGATGGGGCGGGCCATGTCGGTGTCAATGGCGATGGGCTTTTCGATGAACATGTGCCAGCCGCGCTTGCAGGCCTCGATTTCCATCTCACCGTGCGCGAAAGGCGGCGTGAAGATAGCGAGGGCAGTGAGGTCTTCGTTGGCGTACAGTTCTTTCCAGTCGGTGTAGGCGCGGCCGCCGAATTTGTCAGCCGCCGCCTGTGCCCGCTCCTGGATTACGTCTACGAAGCCGACCAGCTCGACGCCGTCCATGGCGGCGAAGCGGTCCATGTGTCCCTGGGCGATGCCGCCCGTGCCGATGACTCCCATGCGGATAGCCATTTGCTGTCCTCCCGTGCCGCTAGTCCAGCGGCTTGACGATGAGCGCTATGTCGCGCTTGAAGGGCGGACTGGTCACCTCGACCTTTCCGCCCCTGACGGCTAAAGTCTGCGACTGCATGACCTGGCCGGCCCACGTGTCGTACCAGCTAACCTCGTAGGCTCCGTCGCGCAGGCCAGCGAAAGTTAGCCGCAAAGGCGCCTGTTCCTTCAACTCCTTTCCGTCGCGGTCGCTCCACCAGATGCTATCGCGGTCGTGCAGCCAGCCCACCGCCTGCCGCTCGTCGGCCAGCACCCAGGCATCTATTTGCGGCAGGGTCGCGTCCCGCGCTGCCGGCAAAATAATCCGAGGGACGGTCATCCAGTCGCCCTCGACATTGGAGAGCTCCAGTACATGTTCCCCCGCCGGCACATCCACCGTGACTTCTTCGTCGAAGGTGGACTGCCAGATTTGCCACTGCTCCATCCAGTCGGTCTGCTTATAGCGACCTTCGCCCGGCGGCCCGCAGCGATACTCGCGCCGGAGAACTTCCTGGCCGTCCAGCCTGACCGCCAGCACCGACAAGCTGGAAACGCGGCTAACTGTAATCTTTGCCTGGCCCGGCGCGCCGGCGGTGAACCGCAGTCGCAGCACAGATTGCATGTCTTGCTTGGACGGCCCGAAGAGGAAGGACGTGGGCATCTCAGGCATGACGACTCCTTCCTGGCTCACTGAATACTCCTCCGCGGGCTGTCGGCGCCATTCTGACGGCAGGGAGAGCGGCAGGTCGGCAAAAGTCTTCTCGGCAGGTGGCGTTACCCACTCCACCCTCGCTTCGGCCCGGCGCGGATTGAACCTCACCCAGTCAACCATCTCCGCAAACCGCGCGACGCTAGTAAACTTGGCATAAAGGTCAAGGGCGTCCACGTAGTGGTCCCAGTACCAGATGGCGGCTGTGCCAAAGCTACGCCCCACCACGGAAGCCCACAGACCATTGTGCATATTTGTCCCGATGCCCTTGGGGTCGTGGACGTTGTCGCTGCGCTTCCAGTCAATGCCAAACTCGCCCATCATGAAGGGTTTCTGGTATTTCTCGGTCCAGGAGATGGAAGTGTTGTAGATAACGGGCGCGGAATCAGGGCAATCTTCATCGGAGCCATAGTGGTGAGCCTGAGAATAATCCATAGTGTCGAGCGTCCACACGTCGTCGCCACCGTAGGTTGTCGTTAGAAGATGGCGGTGGATGTCGTTCTGTCGCATATAGGCCGACATTTCTGCAATCCACGGCGCCGGCGCCCAGACCTCGTTCCAGAACTCGTAGCTGAGCACGTTGGGATAAGCGCCCCAGCGCGCCAAATAATAGCGCAGGCGCTGCTTATAAAGCTGGCGGGCCCGCTCGTTGGTCCAGAAATCCGCCGGTTTCTCACATGGCCCGCCGTTGGCTACGTTGTACGGATTGAAGCCCCAGCAGTCCTCGCCGAAGTAGGCCCGGATGTCCATAAGCTCGCCATGATAGCCAAGGCAGAGCATGACGTAGATGCCGTGCTGGCGGGCCAGGTCGAGGACTTTATCTAAGCGCCAGGCGTTGTCGAGGCTATAGCGCCCAAGGCCGTAAAAGCACCCGCGCCGGTAGCCGTCGGTATTACTCCATTCCAGGCCCATGTTCCAGCGCACCAGCCAGATGCGGCAGTAGTTTCCGCCCGCTGCGCCCAGTCGGGAGAACCATTTCTCGTATGCTGCCAGCATGTCGTCACCGTTCCAGCAAATGTTCTCGCCAACCGCAAAGTAGGGGCTGCCGTCGTCGAAGCAAAGGTA
>JANZZA010000651.1 GCA_026419655.1 Armatimonadota bacterium
AGATGTGTATAAGAGACAGGGCAACTATCTAGTGGGCCGCTTTGACGGTCGCGTTTTTACGCCCGAATCCGGGCCGCACCGCTTTAGTTGGGGAAACTGCTTCTACGCTTCGCAGACGTTCAACAATGTCCCGGCCCAAGACGGCCGGCGGATACAGATTGCCTGGGGGACCATAGAGAATCCTGACCCACAATACAACCAGCAAATGCTATTTCCGGTGGAGCTAACGCTGCGGACGACAGAGAGTGGGCCGAGGCTATTCGCGTGGCCAGTGAAGGAAATCGAAAAAATTCATGGGGACGGCTGGCGCTGGGAAAAACTCTCTGTCGGGCCTGGGGAGACGCGACTTGCAGGCGTTGAAGGCGAGTTATTTGACATAATCGCAGACTTACACGTCGGCACGGCAGCGGAGGTCGGCATTGTCGCGCGCGGCACAACGCTAACCTATAACGCAGCCCTCCAGGAGCTGTCGTGCAGCGGATGCACTGCGCCTTTGAAGGCCGCGGACGGACGCATACGTCTCCGTGTGCTTGTTGACCGCACGACGGTAGAGATTTTCGCAAACGACGGGGCCGTGTACATGCCGGTGGCAGCCATCGCGCCGCAGGACAACCGGTCGGTTGCTATTTTCGCGCGAGGCGGCCAGGCAGAAGTCACAAAAATTGACGTGCGGCCAGTAAAACCTATCTGGAACCAGTGACAACCGCCGCTGTGTAGCCTGCCGCTAGACAAGCGATGCAAACGCCACCCGGCAGGCTCAGGAGTATATTTTGGTAACCTTGGCGGGAAGCGGAGGCGGTGCTCCAGAAACATGCGATCGGCAGCCGACATAGGACGATGCCGGCAGGTACCAGGGCCGGGTACGGCCTAGCCTGGCAGGGACCAAGCCCGGATGCGGCAGCGAGACGCAAATCTCAGGGGAGGTAATGAAACGCGATGACGCGGCTGATATGGCTGGTACTTTCAGGAGCTATTGTCGTTTTGCTGGTGGTACTGCTGGTAGTGTTGTTGCTGGTGAAGCTTTTGTGGGCGTGGACCGTGCCCGACCTTTTTCCCGGTGCTG
This sequence comes from Armatimonadota bacterium, assembly GCA_026419655.1. Classification (GTDB taxonomy): domain Bacteria; phylum Armatimonadota; class Zipacnadia; order Zipacnadales; family FEN-943; genus JANZZA01. Next base: position 1,064 of record JANZZA010000651.1, read on the forward strand.
TCGAGCAGGGGCTGGTGGCGAGAAGCATTTCGTGGTGGACGGCCTTCAAACTGGCCATATTCGCAGCCGTACTGGCGGGCATAGCCGGCGCCCGCGGCGGCGGCACGAGAATAATCCAAACCTGGCGATTTGGCAGCGAGTAGGCTCCATGCGCGGGGTGCTTGGGTATGAGCATCGCTGCTCCTGCACATTGTTTCTGGCGGCAACCTTTTGAACAGGCTTATCCCATAGACCCTCTTCCTAAACTTTTTATCCTGTCAACAGACGCCGGCGTCCACTGGCCAACATGCAGCCCTGCGCGGGCGGCGGGGACTTCGCACTTCCGCCACGGAGCAAAGGCATCTGCCCCGATGGGGTGCAGAGGCACCCCGTTTTTGGCCCAAACAGGGCCTCCTGCTGAGGGAAACCCGTATGCCAAGGGTTATCTCCCAGCGTCCCTGGCCAGACTTTGCAGTGTTCGGCGTGTTCTCGAAGGTGAAGGCGTATGCTAATAGACTTTCATGCCCACATCGGTAATCTGGACCGCGAGGGATACCCTGAGCGCCCAGCCCTGACCGCTGAGGCCCTGATAGACCGCATGAACCGCCTGGGCATAGATATGGCCTGCTTGCTCCCGCTTGAGAGTCCTGAAGGCGGCTGGGGATACTGCCTCACCGAGGAGGTAGTCGCGGCGCGCGACGAGTATCCGGAACGTTTTGTCGCTTTCTGCTGCGTAGATCCACGCTATCCGAAGGCCGAGCGCCTGATTGACGTTTTCGTGACCCGATACGGCTGCAAGGGTTTCGGCGAGCACGTAAACTCGCTGGCCTTCGATGACCCGCTCAATAAACGGCTTTATGCCAAATGTGCTGAGCACGGCCTGCCAGTGGTCTTTGGAGACGATTTAGGAACTTTCGATGAGCCGGGGCTGCCCCGGCTGGAAGCGTGTCTGCGGGAGTTTCGGGAGGTCATATTCTGCGGCCATGGCCCAGGATTCTGGGCGGCCATCTCGGCCGACGATGATCGGAGGGCGACGTATCCCACGGGGCCGGTAAAGCCGGGCGGAGCCCTTGAGCGGCTGCTGGAAAACTACGAAAATCTTTATTGCGACCTGTCGGCTCATTCGGGTTACAATGCCATGACGCGAGACCCGGAGTTTGCCCTGGCTTTCGTTCAGCGCTGGTGGTCGCGCCTGTTATGGGGCACAGACTACTGCCTTGTCGGCCAGGAGACCCCGCACACGGAATGGCTGAGGAGTCTGCCCGTGGCCGAGGAAATCAAAGAGGCTATAGGCAGCGAAAACGCGCGGCGGGTACTGCGGCTCGACATGGCGCCGGAGGGCCGCCACGGCTGACTGCCGCGCCGTTTTCCGTTGAACAACCGGCAAAGCTTTTTCCCGGGATGACTATTGCAAAACCGCCGTTTCAAGGGTGAGTCACGCCCACACTACATACCTTGTGAATGCGAACCTGTGGCGTACACGCGCCGGCAGCGACGTGGAGGCGAGTCAAGCAACGCTCCCCGTCGGGAACTCTTGCAGAAGGCTATTGTTGGCTTGCCCAAAGTGCAGGAAGCGTATAACGCCACGCAGCCAACCTTTTATCAGCCACTGCGTCCAGGAGGTGCGACGGGGACTTTCACAACAGTCTTCTCTGAAAGAATGAGCCCGTCCATACCGCCTTTCCCAACTTTTCATGCTGTTTATCGCGAAACAATGTCGTGTAGAGGACAAACCGACGCAGGCCCAAGGGAGTGAAGAGCACATAAAGGGGACGATGGGATGCGGATCACAATGGTACTTGTGTCAGGATTACTTTGCGCCGCGGCCGGGGCAGCAGCATTAGCCGTCCCATGGCACCCAAGCCTTTGCCTGGATGGCGGCGGTTACTGGACGGTGCGAGTGCCTGTCGAGGTCGAGAATCCAGCCGACAAGCCCCTGAAAGGAACTACTGTGACCCTCCCGCTGCGGCGCGGCGACGGCACGGAGAAGCTTCTGGGCCTGCCCGTGGCCAGCCTGCGGGCGGTTCTTGAGACTGGCACGGAAGTAGTGTTTGGTCTGCAGGGGGCTGACGGACTGGCAAAGCGCGAGGGTGTGCTGGCCGAAGGCGATACCGTGACAATCCCGGTGGAAGTACCAGCGCGCGGCAAAAGTATGGTGTATTTGTACGCGGGCAACGAGAAGGCCTGGCTACCGCCGGACTGGCTGCGAGGTGGGCTGGCGAACGGCGGTTTCGAGCTGGGCAGCGACGACGCGCCGGCGGCCTGGGTCGCAGTTGAAACAACCGCGCGCCACCGCATGTACCGCCAGCGTGGGGGAGCGCGGACGGGCGAATGGTGCGCCCGGTGCGAGGTAGATGATGGCGCTGAGAATCGCTGGACCAAGTATCACCAGACGGACATCCCGGTAGTCGAGGGCGCCACGTACCGCTTCAGCGGCTGGGCGAAGGCGGAAAACGTTAAGGGGACTGCAGGGTGGTTTATCCACGTGAATGGCGTGCAACCGATGATGATAAACCGCGTCGAGGGTCAGGGCGGCACCTTTGACTGGCGGGAGGTAGTAATCGAGTTTACGGTGCCCGAAGGCGGGCAAACCTTCGTGTGCGGCACGGTGCTCTGGGGCACGGGAAAGGCCTGGTATGACGACGCGAAACTGGAGCTTGTTGAGGCGCCTGCCGACCAGCCCGTGGCGCGGGTCCTGGGAGCCGAAACCCTCCGGCTCAGGACACTCGATGCGCCGGCAGAATGGCCCAAAGATGCAACCTGGCAGTGGCGCGTGCCTCTTTTCCTGCGCAACTTCAGCGACGATGATGTGCGGTCGGCCCTGGCGACCTTTGAAATGCTCCGCGTGGCCAACGCTATGGGAAAGCTCATAGGGTTCGGCGCCGAGCCGGGGATGATGCTGATAGACCCCGCGCAGGGTGCCCAGCCACAGCCCATCTACGGGTCCCTCTCCCAGGGACTCAGCACAGTCGTCTCCGTGCCAGCCAGGAGCGAGAAAGTCTTCTGGCTGTATCTTAGCAGGGACGCATCGGCGACGGTAGGGCGAGGGTTGACTCTGCCGCAGAACGTCAACCTTTGTCGCAACGGAGATATGGAGCAGGGCGAGGATGAGCAGCCCGAGGCATGGCGGTCGAATGTGGCAGACACCGCTGAGCGAGCTGGCTGGACACGGCGGGTGCCGGGCGGCGTAAGCGGCCAGTGGTGCCTGGAGCTAAATGTGCCCAAGGACGTCACGCCTGCCTGGGCCGGGTGGACGCAGCGCGTCCCAGTCGAGCCGAATAAGGCATATACGCTGTCAGGATACATAAAATGCCAGGACATGGACGGCGAGACGGTCATCTACGGGCACCTGCTACGGGAAGATGGCAGCCTGTGTGAGCAGTGGGGCCTGGCCACAGGGCCGGGAGTGAGTGGCGACCGCGACTGGACTTACACATCGGTGATTTTCACGACGCCACCGGACTGCGCAATCTTGGAAGTGCACCTAACAACCAACTGCCATGGGACGATATGGCACGACGCGATAATGGTGGCGGAGATGGCCGACGCCGCCGGACAGGGCGTGGTGGGAGACCTCGAAGCACGAAAGCCACTTGAAAGACCCGCGGCATGGGCATTGGATGCGGCCGTAAAGATATTCGCTCACGACCTGGCGCCGGAAAATCCGGCCGGGGAGCTGGTGCTGGCCGCCGCCCGAAACGAGTATGAGGCCTGTCAGGTGGCGGTGCGCAGCCCAAAGGCTGATACACTACGCATAGCCGTACAG
>JANZZA010000701.1 GCA_026419655.1 Armatimonadota bacterium
TGCCTTGTCGTTGAAGGCTGCGCCCAGCACAACCTCCGCGACATCACGGTCTCCTTCCCGCTCAATGCGCTCATTTGCGTCACCGGCCCGTCGGGGTCGGGCAAGTCAACACTGGTCGGCGACATTCTCTACCCGGCCCTCGCCCGCAAGCTGGGCCTTTCGGCGCCCGCGCCCGGAAAGCACCGTGCCGTGAAAGGCTGGTACCGGCTGCGGGGCGTCGCCATACTCGACCAGTCGCCCATTGGCCAGTCGCCGCGAAGCAACCCGGCAACCTACGTGGGAGTCTTCGACGAGATTCGGCGATTCTTCGCCCGCCTGCCGGAAGCCCGGATGCGCGGCTTTACGCCAGAGCACTTCAGCTTCAACCGTCCCGGCGGCCGCTGCGAAGAATGTGAGGGAATGGGCGCCCGGATTGTCCAGATGCACTTCCTGCCCGACGTATGGGTGACATGCGAGGCCTGCGGCGGACGCCGCTACGAGCCGGAAATCCTGGCCGTGCGCTACCGGGGCCGTAACATCGCCGACGTTTTGGAGATGAGCATCGGGGCGGCTGCAGAGCTTTTCGCCGCCCATCCGCGCCTGGCCGCCATGCTTGGCTTGCTCTGCGACATGGGCCTTGACTACCTCCCACTGGGCCAGGCGGCCCCAACCCTTTCCGGCGGCGAGGCGCAGCGGCTCAAGATTGCCCGCGAGCTGCTCTCTGCCCGCCCTCGCGATACTCTTTACATCCTCGACGAGCCTACCACCGGACTGCATCCCGCCGACCTGATTAAGCTGCTGAAAATCCTTAACCGCCTGGTGGACTACGGCAATACCGTAGTGGTCGTGGAGCACAACATGGACTTTGTAAAGGCCGCCGACTGGGTCATTGACCTCGGCCCTGGCGGCGGGGATAACGGCGGCTATCTCATGGCGCAGGGCACGCCGGAAACTGTCGCGCAGGCCCAGGCCGCACCCACCAGCCCCTACCTGCGCCGCGCCCTGAAGTCTTCCAGGCGCGTACCGCGGGCAGAACTTACTCTCCCAGAGCGCCCGCGGCCAGGACGAGTAGCCATTGAAGAAGTAGCTAAGGCGCCGTGGGAGTCAGACCCGCGCGGCTGGCATCTCGGCCAGCGCCTGCACGAAGGCCAGACCGTCCACTGGTCGCCCGACACGCTGCGGCTACTGGACGAGGCCCTTGCCGCCCTTGGTGCCCACGCCCACTGGGCCGACCGCACGCACATTTACTACTTCCGGCCCCAAGAGCGGGACTGGTGGGCTTACGTGCGCACATCCAACCACATCGCCCTCGAGCTGGTCGTGCGCGTGCCAAAGGGTAGCCTCGACGAGGAAGCCCTGCACCGGCGCCTCAGGCTGCCGGCCTTCCGCGACTTACCGAACCCACCTACCTTTTCTGACACCCCCCGCGTGCGACTGCGGGCCTCGCCTCGCGACTACGACCGCCTGGTAATTCGCCTGCTCTCTGCCGAAGACGTCGGGCCTGCGCTGCACCAGGTACTGGCGCAAGCATGGAAGGCTGCAGATTCGGGATAGCCGCCTTGCGCCCCCATCAGCAAACGAGCGGTGAAAGGGAAACGAGAAAGTTTGGAAAGGAGAGCTGGGGAAAGCTTCTCGGTGGGAGAAACCTTTTCAAAGGAGACCGTTGCAAAGCTGATTTCCCGGTCCCAGACACGCACGCAGGTAAAAGGTCAGGCGCACGAAATTCCTCACTTTCCTCGGCCTCCATGAGCCAGCACCCGCTTTTGCACTAGCCCCAAGACAGCCCAAAGGAGAGCGGCAAGGATGTCTGGAGCCCATGCTGTCCATCGAGGTGGTGGCAGGAGGCCGGGATAACTAACCCCGGCCGCGGCGGCCCGTTGTGAACCTGAAGACTCCTACTTGCCCGTCCCCCTTGCCACTCCGGCCATATGGCTTTACCAAAAAGCTTTTCGCATTACCTTTGTCTCCGCAGGCGCTCGAGTCACAGGCGGCGCAAACCATAAAGACCCGCTCCTGCGCCCACGTCAGCCACGTGCCCCTAGCCTCTGGACATCGCGCAAGCCGGTTTACAACCACATCGTCGGCTACCACGTGCCCCTATCCTCTGGGCATCGCGCTGCCCGCGACCTCCTCCATCACCCGCCGCACACGTTCCTGGAGTTCCCGGCCAATTGCCTCGCGGCTTTCGGGACTGTCCCCTTCCCAGCGCATGGTAATCTCGGCAGCAGTATTCGACGCCCGCACCAGCGCCCAGCCGTCAGGCCTTTCCACCCGCACTCCGTCCTCAGTGATGACTTCGTACTCCCTCGAGTACTCCTCAACCAGCCGCTCGACGACCTTAAACTTCTTTTCGTCACTGCAGTGCCAGCGAAGCTCGTCGGAGGTGTAATAGGTCGGCGCGGAGGCAATGATCTCGCTGACGGTCTCCTGCGTGCGGCTGAGGGCGCCCAGCAGTAACCCTGCGGCGAAAACTGCGTCGTCGAATTTAATGTCGGGATTGCGGAAATAGTAATGCCCCGTGGTTTCAAAGCCCATGACCGCGCCTGTCTCGCGCATCCGGTCGAGGATGAAGGGATAGCCGCATTTGGCCATTTCCATCCGCCCGCCCCTTTGCTCTACGTAGCGAATCGTGGACCGGGTACACCTCACCTCGGTGACGAAAACGCGCTCGCCTTGTTCCAGCGCCTCACGAATAAGGGGGAGCAGGGCGCGGTCGGAGGAGATGACCTGCCCCGTTTCGTCCACCACGCCCAGCCGGTCGCCGTCGGCGTCAATAGCAAGACCTACCTCGGCTCCAGTCTCTATCACGCGTTTACATAGGGCGTCCAGGGCGCCAGGAGCCAGGGGGTCTGGGCCCCGGCCCCGAAACTGCCCACCGTCAGGCTCACCAAAAAGTACGTCAGCCTCACAGCCAAGCTCACACAAGAGTCTCGGTGCCGTCAGGCAGCCCGCGCCGTTGCCCAGGTCGAGCACGACGCGCACAGGCCGGCCGAGCCCGAGATACCTGATGGCCGTCGGGAAATACTCGGCATAAATGTCGCGCCGCACGACTTGCCCACCGGGCCGCACCGGCGGCACGTCCAGGGTTGCCTGGTAAAGCTGCTGGAGGCTGTCGCCGTAGAAAGGGCCATCGCCCATGCGAAGC
>JANZZA010000089.1 GCA_026419655.1 Armatimonadota bacterium
GAAGCGAAAAGGCCAGGCAACTAGTTGGCGCCACATTGTTAGCCGTGAGTCTCGCCGCAGGTCTGTCGTGTTGCCATGCCGTCGCCCAGGGCACTACAGGGACAGAAGCCGAGGCAGTACCCGGCTGGCTGGCGCGCCTGCGCGAAGCGATTCCACTTTACGGCCACCGCAACTGGATTTGCGTTGTTGACTCGGCCTATCCTGCCCAGAGCCGTGAGGCCATCGAGACAATCTACGTCGGCGGCGACCAGCTCGACCTTGTCCGGCTCGTACTGGATGAGCTTGCCAGGGCCAGACACGTCCGGCCCATCATCTACTGCGACAAAGAGCTGCGGTTTGTCCCGGAGAGGGACGCGGCGGGCATCGAGGCCTATCGCCGCGAGCTGGCTGGACTTCTGGGGAGCCGAGAAGTCAAGGAGTTGCCGCATGAGGAAATCATAAAGCTGCTGGACACAGCCGCCCAAACCTTCCGCGTCCTCATCCTCAAGACGGACCTGACACTGCCCTATACCTCCGTCTTTATCAACCTCGACTGCGGCTACTGGTCGCCAGAGGCCGAAAAGCGCCTGCGGGAGGCAATGAAAAAGGCAAGGTGAAAAGTCCCGGGGCGCCAAAAGCCAAACCGCAACCAGACCATCCATTTGGACCACGAAGAAATGTCGGACGGCGGGCTCAGCGACAGCCCTTTTTCACGATTGTCTCCCCTAACACGACCTGTTCTTAAGGTGTCCCTTGTGCTCCGGCTGTCCGCATCTTAACTTCCGAACCGGGGCCGATGCCGGGACCGCAAACGTAGCAACTTTCTGTGTGGGCAGGCCAAAGATGGCCGTTTTTCAGCAGTCAACCGGAGATTGCTGAGGTTGCGAAGGGGGTTCCGCGAAAGCCGCAAGCCCAGGTGAAGCTGGGGTGCGCAAGTCATAAGCCTTTGCCTCTCGCGGGCAACTTCTATTCTCCTGCCGCCGGCCGTTTCAGCAGCGGACGCGGCGCAAATCCTGGCAGTCCACGTTGTGCTGCATGTGCTGCATGGTGCAGCTGCCCGATCGGAGCGGA
>JANZZA010000177.1 GCA_026419655.1 Armatimonadota bacterium
GCGCCGAAAAGCAAGCGCCTGGCCTACATCGGCACAAGCAACTATGACGCCGGGGTGACGGGCGCCCGTATCCTGGCCAAGGCCATCCTGGCAAAGCATGGCCTGCTGCCGGCTGAGAAAACTTAGGGCTGGCGCGACTGCCGCGTCAGGGGCTTGCTGACAGAAGGACCGCCGCGAGGTGGCAAAGCGCCTGTTTCTGGGGGACACCCTTTGAAAGGGGTTATCCCCCAGACCCCATTCCCAAACTTTTTCGTCCTGACACCGATGGACCAGGTACCTGGGCGAGGAGTAATGTCACCGCCGGCGTACTACCCAACATCCTCGACGCGTCGGAGTGGCCTCGACGGTAAGGTTCAAGGCGTGGACACCGGCATCGCATGGGCTGAACCGCTCGTTACCACAGGCTGGTTGCGCGAGACTTTTCCAGCCTGGCCTCTTCTGCGTCCGGCAAACCCGGAAAGAAATTCACCGCGGCTATTTTCTCGACGGCGTCAATGGTGGTAATGCCACGGGTGAGGAGTGCGGCGGTTGACTGATTAGCTGCACGGGCGGCTCTGTGCGACAGGACCACTGCCAGGGCATCCCAGGTGGCGCCCTTCTTGCGGACGATAATCTTGTAAAAGGCCGTGGGCAGGCCGACACGCTGAAGCGGCGGTATTCGCTCGACGGCGCTATCCGGGTCGCGCTGGCCGTCGCCGTCGCGGTCGAAAATCGCGCCCGTGACGACGTAGACGGCGCCAAACTCCCTGGCCCACTCGCGCACCCGCCTCTCAAATTGCGCCCAAAGGCCCCGGTTGAAAGGCGGATACTGGGGGCAAATGTTGCTCAGGATGTAAGTGTTTACTCTGGCAATGGTGGAGTGGCGAAAATCTGCGTCCGGAGCCATGTGACCGCGGTCGAAACCACTGCCCTCATAGTCAGAAAGGTCTGCCCTCGCTTGTGGGGGAAGTCGTGGGTCGGGCCGGAAGGCTTCTGGCCGCTCTGAAGAACCCACAAGGTTCGCCGGTGTCAGCCTGTAGCCAACCCACAAGGGTACTCTAAGTCCGCGGTCGTACCAGATAACGTAGTCCTGCTGTACCAGCAGCATTTCGTCGTCCGACACCGCCGCAGACCTGGGCAAGCCACCTAAGAGTTGCTGGCTGATTATCTGTGACCGCTTTCTTACCACCTGGGTCTGGTCAGCCATCCCAGGCCGGATCACGAGAGACCATAGAGCAGCGTCGGCCAGCTCAATATCTACTGGCCTGGCGTGTGATTGTACGGCTGTGGCGAGCGAGCCTATCGCCCAAACCGCTAACAACCTGAAAAGCCTTTTGCGCATGCCTACCAGCACCTTCTCTATGTCACCACAAAGCCGACCAGCACCCATGTGTTTCGCAACGCAGCCGACCAACACCCGCCTCTATTTCACCACAAAACCAACCTGGCTTTCCTTTGCGCTAAAAAGCTCCGTGGCAGTCAGCAGCCACCTGCCCTCGGGGTCGTTGTAGGCCACGGGGACGCTTACCTTGACGCCCTTTGGCCCCGAGATGACGTACTGAGGCAACCAGTTGGCCCTGGTGCCGTCGGGCTTTGTTAGCGCCAGCTTGACAGCAACCTGTCCGCCAGCACCGGGAGCGGCTACGGTCGCCACCAGAACTTCCCCTGGCGCCGCCGCGGGCTTGCTCAAGCTAACCTTCGGACCGCCGAGCTGAGTCGGTGAAAGAGCCAGGAAAGTTGCCCGGGCCGGGATTATTTCTACTGCCACCTTGGCCGCTTTGCTCCAATATTTGTTCGCCCGCAGGTCGTACACATGCCTCGCCGCAGGGAGAGCCAAAACTGCAGTTTCTCTCGGCCCAGCTTCCCGGAATAGAGCCACGACTTCTATGTCGCCGTCCAGCCAGCGGACGATTTCGCAGTTTCGCACGGGCTTGCCGGCTGGCGTCTGCAGCGAAAGCTGGGGCTTCACGCCAGCTTCTTCGAAAAGCGCCGCCAGCACCTCGTAGGCAGCTTCTGGCGTCTCGGCCGCCCCCGCCCTCGGGAAACTGCTCATCGAAACATTCAGGAGCACTGCCCGACCGCGACCGACCTTGCGGCTTATCCAGACGGGTATTTCGCCGGCCCGGCCGGCTGCTGTCCCGCCATTGAGGGCCACCGCCGGATCGACCTTGCACCCGGCCGCTGAAAGCCCGCCGACCGCAAGCTCAGCCACGGCAGCCTCGACATTGGCCGTCTGGCGGACGCCGAAGAGGTCGTCCAGGCAGCCGCCCGCGAGGGGCTTGCAATGGTTGTGAAAAAGGCCAGGGCGCACGTCGGCGATTAAGGTGCCGCCACCCTCGACGAAAGCCCGGAGCACCTGGGCCTCTTTTGGCCCGAGAGCCTCGGCCCGCGGCAGGATAACTACTTTCCAGCGCTTCGGGTCAAACTCGCCAAGCCGCAACTGCCGGTCGGTGACGTAGCCGAACTGAAAACCCAGGTTGCGGATGGCGGCATGCCAGGCCACATGGGCGTCGGCATACGCGCCATAGCTCGGCCCGGCCTCGACGCGGCAAGCATAGGCCGAAGGGAAGCTGTAAAGAAGCGCAATGCCGTCGTCCTGCATGGCCGAGTGAAGGAGAAGCGTGCCCAGGCCCTCTCGGACAACGCGCGTATCGGCCACCATATCCTTGACGGCCCGATAATAGTCGCCATGAGGAGCTAGGAGGCCCCGGAAGGGCGGGGCAGAGTCCCACCGCCACCACCACACTGCATCCATGCCGCGCGTGACCATCCGCCAGAATACCCGCAGCAAAGAATCGGCGTCCTTCGTGTATCCCATCCAGTTGGCGCGCGGGAAATCGCGCGGCGCGATTGACCGGATAATCTCGTCGCCCGGCCCGGGATAGGGCGACCAGAAGCCCAAAGTGCGCACGATGAGGTCAAAATCGTCCCCGGACGCCAGTGTGCCGGTGCCTTCAAAACCCGTGCAAGCTTGAGGGTCTATAGCGGCGAAGGCATCCCGGTATTTTGCGCAATACTGAACCAGGTTCCAGCACGCAAAGGCCTGCCGGTCGAACCAGCGGGGATAGTTGCGGTTGGCCAGGGCCGTGCGCTCCTCGTTGTCGTCTGGGCGAGATAGCTCAACTTCGTCAAAACTTGAGTAGTCGGTGCCCCAGGAAGCATTCAGGGCGGCAATGTCGCCATATTCCTTACGGAGATATTCGCGGTAGGCGGCAAGGCAAGTGGGCGCCAGGCAGCAGCCGCGAGTGACTCCTTCGTCGCCAAGCGAATACACGAAAACGCCGTGCTCGCGGCTCGGACGGTGTTTTTCGGCAAGCTCACGCGTGGCCTTTTCGACAGCCTCGGCGTCGTTCCAGCAGAAGGGCAGCATGTGGCCGCGCTCGTCTTTAGGGTCGAGGATGCGGGTGGTGTAGGGCACCTGGGCGATGTTGTAGGCGGCGGCCATAAGCGTCGGCTCGCCCCAGTGCAGGTGGATGCTGCAACCTATCTCGGCCAGGGCCTTCTCGGCCCAGGGCGCCGCCGCACCCGTAGGATAATCCCAGACAAGGAAATTCCACTGGCCTCGATTGCGCCGGGTTACACGGTAATACTCGTAGCGCCGAGAGATTTCCTGGTTGGCCCGCCACAGAGACCCCTCGACGCGGAGCAGCATGGGCATCCACGCATAGGTGGGCAGCTCGAAGGCAGCCCCATTGCCCGACGCCGGCAAGTTCTTGCGCACCAGCACGCGGCCATTCACATCCACCAGCTCGACCATCACCCGCTCGGCGGCGCCAGCCGGGCCAGCAAGGCTCACCGCACCCCTCACCGGCTCGCCGACCTCTCCCCAATTGCGCTCCAATCCGATGGCCTGGACAACCCTCGCCGCAGTCACGGAAATCCGCCGCGTGCCCCATCCCGCTCTCTTGCCGTCAACGTCCGTAAAGGCCTCGATGTGATAATCGCCCGCCCGGAGCGCAGGCAGAGTGGCGTTCACGGCGCCGGTCTCGACCTTGCCACCCGCCGCATCAGCTTCGGCCAGTTCCCAGACGGCCCCATCGTCCCGCCGCAGTCGTACTGAAAGGCGCAGCTTTTTCATCTTCGGCGCCTGTCCAACCCACTGCCACGTCACCTTCGCCGCCGCCCCCGGCAACTGCTCGACCGGTACCTTCTCCGCCTCAGATACTATGCTCACCTGGCACGGCGGCTCCTTGCCGGACGCCCAAAGTACCGCCCGGCCCAGCCGCTCTATCCAGTAGTCATACTCGACTTCCCAGCCAACGCGGTATCTTATATCGGGCCGGGGCGGCAGCCGGACGCCACGCCCACGCTTGATAGAGAAGGCCTCGCCCGCATCGCTTGCCGCCAGAAACTCCGGCACCGGCTCGATCTTGTACGACGGCTTGAGCACCCGCGGGTCGTCGGCGCCGATTAGCACCAAGCCGGCGCCCTCGGTGACACTCTTCAGCACCTTGTACTGCGCTTCCGGCGGCAGCCTGGCCGGCTCGACCGCGTGGAAGATGAAGCAGTCATAGGGCTTCTCCAGGAGCCGCAGGATACGCCTCACGCCGGCCGGGCCGCCGTGCCAGCCAGTCTCTGGCATGTCGCAAATCTGGGCGTATAAGGCGGCCTGGGCCTCAATGTCAAAGCGCTGCATAAGCTCGATGAGGTCGCGGGTGTCTGTACCATGGCCCGGCCCGAAGCCCCAGCCAAAATAAAGCACGCGCGTCTTGCCAAGGATGTAAGGCTGCGCCCAGTCGGTGTGAGGAGTTACGTACTCCATCGAAAGCTCATGGTCTTCCTCAAGCTCGCTGAGGGCAGCCAAGGCAACGCCTGAAACGAAGAACGCAACCACTACCGTCATAATGTTCCTCATAGTCGCACCCTTCCTTGCGCGGCACGCAGGCCCCGGTGGTCGCGCATCTCCGCCAGGGAGCACGAGCATTTACGGGGAGGAGGTGCAGGGGGAACCCCGTTTTTTACGCAAAAGAGCAGCCCCGCCTGGGGGAAACCCTTTGAAAAGGGTTCTCCCCCAGGCCCCCTTCCCAAACTTTTTCGCGCTGGTTCCACCACACGCGCCCCTTTTGGCGGTGCACATCGGCCTGCCTGCTGCAGCGGATCGGCTAAAAATCCAAAAGCTCAGCAATCTTCAGCTCCCACACGAATTCATTGAATCGCTGGACGGCTACGGCCAGCCTTTCCTGGCCTGCGATGGTGCCCTGCAAGGCAGGGTCGGTCAGGAGCGGACGGGTGTCCGCCAGCCACTTTTCAATCTCCCCGGCCCGGGCGCCAAGCTGCTCGCGCACCTTGGGCCGCTGGAGGGCTTCCTCGACCTCGGCCAGGGTCTCAGCGGCGCCAACCAGCTTGAAGCCTGCCGGCGTGAGGTCTGCAGTCTCCAGGAAGCGCCGGGCTTTTTCGGCCTCTTCGGGCATCGCCGCGAGGACATCGGCATTCGTGCAGTCAACGAAATCCCAGAAAGCCATCCGCAGCCGTCGCGCCGAAGGGTTGAAAACGACCCTTGTAAAGCACGGGTAGGCCTGCGGATGAAAATGAATCTCCTGTGCGTCGGTGGGAAGGACCATCATCGCGCACGGTCCCTCACCCTCATGCTTGGCCACGTCGAAAACCTCGTCGTAATACACCGCCCACCAGTTTTCCGCCACCGGCAGGACCTGTTGCTCATCCTGGACAACCAGGGCCGCCGGAGTTTTCACGCGCCGCGCTCCGTTGCGGCCGTGAAAGGACGTAAAGAAGCTCGGATAGCAAGTCAGGTGCGCCTCGATGGACCGGACTTCCTCTTTCGGCTCGACCGCCAGCTCGCAGTAGATGTGATCTTCGCCTGGAAGGCCAACGAATCTGGCGCGCACGTCGGCCACCTGATGATGCCAGACCAGGTCAACAATCGCCCGCTCACCGCTCTCTACCGCCGCCATGCTTGAAAGCCTTGTGGTGCCGATGTCCTGGCCATTTATCACGATGCGCATGAAGCCGCTGTGGTACCAGTTACAGACATGAGGGAGAGGCATGCCGATATAGCCCTCAAGATGACCTACGCCGGGCGCGTGGGCGTCGTCAATGCAGGCGCAGTATTTGATGCCGTAGGTAACCTTGCCGAGGTCAAGGGTGGCGTTTTGCTCGGTATATCTGTGCCCCTCGTGGCCGGGATAGCTGGTCGTGGTCGTCGTCGGCAGACTGACGGCGGCAACCGCAGTCAGAGAAGCTTCCTCGGCGGCGGAGAAGCTATGCGCGCTAATCAACAGGAAAATGACCGGCACCCATTCCATACCCCAGAATGGCCGCCCATACTTGTGCATATATCCCACCTCCCTTCAGGGTAATCCCTTCTCCAGCGACCCCGATACACAGACCGATGCTGGAAACAGCACGAGAAAGTTTGGGAAGGGGGTCTGGGGGGCAACCCTTTTCAAAGGGTTCCCCCCAGAAGCTGGCAGGGGGAACCCCCCTTTTGGCAAAAAGCGGGGTTCCCCCTGCACCGCCTCCCCGTAAATGCTCGTCCTCCCTGGCGGAGCTCCGCGACCGCCCGTCCCCTGCCCAAACCGGATGGTTCTTTTGCGTCCGCTCGTGGCTGTCTTCTCGGGCGGGCCGGATTTTTGGGGTGCGTGGCAGGAACACCGGCGCAGCGACGGGGCACCAACGTCCCGCAAGGCACCGTCATGACCGTTTTCGCTACGCGACGCGCCCAAAATCCGGCCCGGCGGCAGCATAAAAAGTTTGGGAAGGGGGCCTGGGGGAGAACCCTTTTCAAAGGGTTTCCCCCAGAAGAGGCCGGCAGGAGACGTTTTCCCGGGCGTTCCAGGGCCCACCGGAAGCGAGACCTTGGGTGAGTGCGACCGTCTGGCGTCATCGTCCCCTCCCCGCGGTGCGTCATTGCGGCTTCTCCTTAACCACAGCCACGCGCGGCAGCCAGGCGTCAGTGTGGTACGGCCGGCCGTCCCACACGAAATACAGGTCACACAACGGCCGGATGCGCTTGCGGCGGCCATCCTCGCCCAGCCCAGCAAGCTCTTCGTCGAAAACTATCTCGTAGCGCAGCCGCACGGTCTCGCCAGGCCCGATTGTCCTGGGCGGCGAGGGGCCGGAAAGTCTTGCCTCTACGGCCCGGTCGGCCTTCTCGTCGGTGAATACGTCCAGCACCCCATCTTCGTAGACGAAGCCATACCCACCAGGAAAGTCTGCCTGATTCTTCTCCGAGAGTCGCCAGTGGCATTGGGTGAAGGGTGTGCTCTCAAGGTTTGTGAATTCCGCCGTTGCGACATATTTGCGGCCCGCCAAGACGGCTGGGCACGTCAACTCCTCGCGCACCGGGTCGTAGCGGACGGTATCGAGTGGCCCCTCAAGCGCGGCCACAAACCGGTGGCGCGGAATATAGGGCGGGAAGGCGTAAATAATGTCCCCCTTGGGCCGTCCGGCAATGTCAATGAGGCCCCAGGGCCGCAGGAAAGGCTTTATATAATCTGGGTCGCTGGTGCCGATGAAGTAGCCGTCGAGGAGGAAGCCGCGAAGGTTGCCATGATCGTCGTACTGGGGCTTGGCCCGCTCAGCCCATCCGCGCCCGCCCCAGTGGTCGTTGAGCACGAAAAACCGCGCCCCGCAAACCCATTTAGGGTCGTACATTCCCGGCCGCGGCGTGGTGAGGTTGCGCCAGCCGTCCAGCACGGCCTGGCGATAATGCTCGATTTCCTGGGGCTTGTAGGGCCGCGGGCCGCGCCGCCAGACCGGGTCGCGGTCAATGCTTTCGGGCAGAGGAAAGGCCGCCCAACCTTCCGTGAGGAGGATGGGAATATCCGCGTCGCCGCGAAAGGCCATTTCCTCGTGAGCTTCGACTACCTGCTCCATATCCACGTGGACGCCCCGCGGCCCATAGGCATGAATGGCGAGAATCTCGAAGTTTTCCTTGGCGCCGGCCACGTACAGGGCGCCCACATGATTGCGGTCGGAATAGCACAGGTTGCCGATGATGAGCCTGTTATCGGGGTGCGCACGCTTCATTCCTGCGTGGACGGCCTTTATCGGGTCCATGTAGTAAAAATGCCAGTCAGGGAAATGCGGCCTGTACGTTTCTGGTGCTACGAGATCGCGCTCATTTCCGCCAGTCTCAAAAAGGCTGACGCCGAATCTCTTGCGGGCGAAACGGCAGGCGGCCTCGGCCCAGCGCTCAAGGAGCCGGTTGTACCGAGGGATGTCGGTGAAGCGGAATTTGTCGGCCCATGGGTTGCCGAAAAAGTCCAGGTAGCAGATGACGTATTTTTGCCTCAGTTCCTCACGGTCTGGGCGGACGCAGGAAAAGTCGTATTGAGACGGGCGATTGCCGGGGTCGGCTGGTTCAGTGTCGGCCCAGCGGATTGTGAAGCCGCCGGTGTTGCAGCCTGTCAGCCGGATAAACCGCCTGCGGACGGCGCCCGGCGGCCCCTGGTCGTCCCCCGGCTCGCCCGGGTCTACTCCTGGAGCCACGAAGGAGAGCATGAAACCCTCGGGCACAGTACCGCGGCGGGGCTTGTCGGCGGGCCCGGTAGCCCCAGCCCCTTGGCCCAGGACAACACTTTTTCCCGCCTGTGGTGCCAGAGCCACCCAGGTCTTAGGCAGCGCCCGGAAGGCCTCATAGCTCAGCCTTGGAG
>JANZZA010000195.1 GCA_026419655.1 Armatimonadota bacterium
TGTACGTCCACTGCGACTTCGACACTTTCGTCAAGGCCGTGGACATCCTCGGCGGCGTTGATATCGAGGTCCCTGACGTCGAAGGCCGTGGACGCGGGATGAACTACGACGACAACTGGGGGAATCTGCATATCCACCTCAAGCCCGGCTGGCAGCACCTCGATGGCTACCAGGCGATGGGCTTCGTGCGTTATCGTCACGGCGACAGCGACATAATGCGCTCCCGGCGCCAGCAGCAGTTTGTACGGGCTGTGCTGGAACAAAAGGTTAAAGTGCAGAACCTGCCAGCGCTCCTGCGGGCCGGCAGCTACGTCCTGCGGCGTCTCGACACAAATGTCTCGTGGCGCGACGCCGTGGACTTCCTGCGCGTGGCCAAGTCAATGACTGCGACTGACCTGATGACCGAGACTTTGCCGGTGCGAGACACACGAATAGGAGGCGTTTATTACGCCGAATTGATTGAAGACAAATTTCATGAGCTGATGGAGCAGGTGGAAAACCACCTGAGCGGGGCACTTATAAACCAGCCACCAGTGGTGGTGCTGAACGGATCAAGCCTCCGCGGGGCAGCGTCGGCGGCTGCAAAGCGCCTGGAGCGCCACGGCTGGACTATCGCGCGGATAGGCAACGCCGACGCCACGAATGTTCCGCGCTGCCGCATCGAATACCCCGAGGGCAACCGTGACCTGGCCGAAAAGCTTGCCTACGACCTGGGTCAGCGCGACGTCGAGGTCGTACAGTCGCAGCCGGGGCAGACAGAGATTCGAGTGATCATTGGCCAGGATTTTCCCGGCTACAACAGCCACCAGGGAGGTTGAGGACAGTCTTGGACGCCCGGGAGCGCGCCTATGGGCTGGCGCGAGCCGCTCTTAAACGCCGCGCCACGAACGTAGTCATACTCGACGTAAGAAAACTCACGTCCATTTGCGACTACTTTGTCCTTTGCACCGGCCGGTCAACAATCCATGTGGGAGCGGTGGCAGACGAGATGGTGGAAGCCTTGTCAGAGCACGGAGTGCAACCCGGGCATATAGAGGGTCGCCGCGAAGCTCGCTGGGTGCTGCTGGACTACCTGAGCGTGGTCGCGCACGTCTTCACGCAAGAAGCGCGCGAGTACTATGGCTTGGAGCGCCTGTGGGCCGACGCACCGCGCGAGGAAATAACTGACAATGCCCCCTTATCTCAGGAAAAATAACACAGCAGCCTACCTGGATTACCGAGAGGTCTGAAGTCGTGGCAGAAGAGCACACAGGACTGAGTGATGAAGAATTCGAGAAGCTCTACGACGATGCCCGCCTGGCGCTGCACGTCAAGCGCACAGAGGAGGCCTTGGAGATTGCCCAGCGCCTGGTTGGGGCCAGGCCAACGAGCACCACTGCCCACGAACTGCTCGGGGACGTGAAGGCGGCTCTCGGTCAGCTCGAAGAGGCCGAGCAAGAGTACAGGCTGGCGGCCGAGCTGGAGCCCGCCAACGCCGATGCGCACCGCAAACTGGGCGCAGTGGTGCTCCAGCGCAAGAGCGCCGAGTTCCAGCAGCGGATGCTGGAAATGCAACTGGAAGACCGCACGCTCCGCGGGGCCCCGCACCCTGAAGCCGAAGGCGCAGCGGTACGGTCTGGGCTTTTCCCGGGCCTGGGCCAACTCTACAACGGAGACTACGAAAAGGGAGCAGCGCTGGCAGCCGGTGGCATGATTACCCTGGGCCTGGCCGTCAATGGAGTCTTTGGCTTGATAAGCCCCGAAACCGGCCACGGCCGTGAAGTCTTTTACTTAGTTCTCGGCGGCATCGGTTATTTGGCTATCTACGTCTATTCTATCTGGGACGCCATACGCACAGCCCGGGAGCATCAGCGCATGAGGGATCTTTACCGGCCCACTGAAAAACCCTAGCTGCGGTAAATGCGATCCAGCCAAACTTACGACCCCATGCCGTACCTTTTGTTGACTTACGACCGCACCACCGAGGCCATAGAAGCCGCCATGCTCCTGGAAGAAGCAGGACTGACGGAGGCTGTCCTGGTGCCGCGGCCGAGGTCACTGGTTGCTGGCTGTGGGGTTGCTTTGCGCGTGCCACGCCAGGATGCCGTGCGAGCAGCCGAAATACTGCTGCGGGGCGGCAGGCTGGGAAACCCTTACCTGGGTGACCCGCGAAAGGGCTGGGACCCGGTCTCTCCAAGCGAGCTGATAGCAGCAACTGACACCTGATCATAGGAGAGTGTTGCAATAGTCGCTGTGCGGCTTCGCTGCCTTGCTTGAGCGCAAAAGGTCCCCCGCACCGAGTTGTAGAACTTCGTCGCTCTACATCGGCGAAGCTCAGCTTTTGCGACAGTCTCCCTAGGTTATATCCAGGCATCGAGGTGGCTCTTATGGAAACTGGCCAGCACGATAATCCAACAGTACCTGCCCATGGCCGGCAGGTAATTTATCTTGACAATGCCGCAACCAGCTTCCCCAAGCCAGCGCAAGTAGCCGAAGCCGTCAGTGAAAACATCGCCACGGTGGCAGGCAGTGCGGGCCGGGGCACTCATACCTTTGCCGTGGCTGCTTCCCAACTGCTCTACGAAGTTCGCCGCGCTATGAGCGACCTGCTGGGCACCCGAGAACCCACACGCTGGGCCATTACCTTCAACGCCACCGACGCCATAAACATGGCCCTGAAAGGGTTTATTAAGCCAGGCGACCACGTGCTCACTACGTCCATAGAGCATAATGCGGTCGCTCGGACGTTGCGCTACTTGGAGAAAAACCGAGGGGCCACGCTGACAAAGCTCCCCCACGTGCCCGGCATCGGCGCCAGCCCTGCCGACCTGCCGCGTTTCCTCACGCCAAAGACACGTCTGCTGGTCATGGTGCATGCTAGCAACGTGACGGGGGAAATAGTGCCAGTGCGCGAGATGGCAGCGGCGGCCCACGCCCACGGCCTGCCGGTACTGGTGGATGCCAGCCAGTCGGCAGGAGCGCTGCCCCTGGAGATTGACGAGTGGGGCCTGGATATGGTGGCCGTGACTGGGCACAAGGGTCTGTTAGGGCCTCAGGGTACCGGAGCCCTCTATGTGCGGCCAGGCCTCGAAATCGAGCCTCTTCGCCACGGCGGAACAGGCAGCTTCTCGGAGAGTGATACACACCCCGACGGCTGGCCCGAAACCATGGAGAGCGGCACGATGAACGGTCCGGGCTGCGCGGGATTGCTGGCGGCCCTCCGGTGGATTTCCGCACGCACTGTTGCAGCCATACGAAGCCATGAAGTGCAGATGATGCAATATTTGCTGGACGCCTTTGCGGAAATCCCGGGGGTAGAAATCTACGGTACCAGAAGGGCGGACATGCGGGCAGGGCTGGTTTGCATCAACGTGGCCGACCTGGACCCCGCCCACGTAGCGCACGAGCTAGAACAGCACCTGATACTCACCCGCGCAGGGCTGCACTGCGCCGCCTGGGCGCACCAGGCCCAGCATACGATCAACCGTGGTGCCGTGCGTTTTAGCGTGGGCCCCTTCACTTCGCTCGACGACGTGGAGGCAGCAGCCCGGCGCGTTGCGGAAATCGCCAGGTCTGCGGCCACCTTCGGAGCATAGGGCTACCGCCCAAAACGACCTGAGTCCTCTCCTTAGTTAACTGTTGCAAAACTCGCCTCGACGTTGTTGCCGGTCCGTTTCCGACACAACTTTGCCCCCGCCAGTCACACTGCCTGAGCTCCTGCCGCTGGTGAAATACGGGTTTTGCAGCAGTCTCCCACTAGACTACACGCGCTCCGAATACCAGCGACTGAGGAAGTCTTGGGCCTTAGCCACCATGTACTCAAGCCAGTCGCGGTTCTCCACGTACCAGGCCACGGTGTCGCGCAAGCCCTGCTCCCACGGAATCAGGGGCTGCCAGCCCAGGTCCGCGAGCTTCCGCCCGTCGAGGGCATAGCGAAAATCGTGGCCGGGCCGGTCGGCGACGAAGTGAATGAGAGATTCGGGTTTTTCGAGAAGCTGAAGGATGGCCCGCGCGACCTCTATGTTGGCGTGCTCATTGTCACCGGGGATGTTGTAAGCCTGCCCAGCCTGGCCTCTGTCCATAAGTAGCTTCAGCGCACGACAACAGTCCTCGACGTGCAGAAAATCCCTGCGCTGCTGGCCGTCGCCGTATAGTGGTAGGGGCTGGTCGTTAAGCGCCCTCCATACGAGGACAGGTATGAGCTTCTCAGGAAACTGGTAGGGGCCATAGTTGTTCGTTGGGCGGGCAACAACCACGTTCAGGCCGTAGGTCTCGAAAAAGGCGCGGGCAAGACAATCCCCAGCAGCCTTCGAGGCCTGGTAGGGGCCGCGTGGATTTAGCGGCGCGTCTTCAGAGAACTTTTGTCCTTCTGCTGCTACGCCATAAACCTCGTCAGTGGAGACGAAAAGCACGCGCCCAACGCGAGCATCTTTGGCCGCAATCAGCAGTTGGGCCGCCCCGTCGGCGTTGGCTCGCCACGTCGTCCACGGGTCCAGAATGGCACGGTCGTTGTGGCTCTCCGCGGCGAGATGGTAGACCTGGTCTGCGCCCTCCAAGGCAGCCCTTAGCGCTTCAGCATCCGTGACGTCGCCCTGGACGACCTCGAGCCGGTCGTCTGCGAGCACGTCGGCCAGATTTCGCAGGTCTCCGGCGTAGGTGAAGGCGTCGAACACGCGCACACGCAGGTCAGGGGCACCATCGCGCAAAAGCATCCGCACGAGATTGCAGCCGATGAACCCGCAACCGCCGGTCACCACCACCAAGGGCATAGCAGTGTCATCTCCACGCTAGCAAGTCCGCGGCGCGTCCGTCATGCACACTTGGAGTAGCCGCAGTCGCGGCAAACCAGGCAGCCGTCTTCCAGATACATGGCGCCGCCGCAGTCCGGGCAGGCGCCTGCGCCTACCGGCTTTTCGCCCGCGTCGAAGCCCAGCTTGAGCTGGCCGGCTTCAGCGTTTATGGCGCGCTGGAGGGCCTTGCCGAAGGCATCGGCGCAGGAAAGGATTTTGCCGCCCCCCGGCTCCCAGGTTGGCTGGTGGCATGAAATGCCAATGAGCTGCTTGATAACATGCTCCGCTGGAATGCCTGACCGCAGGGCCAGAGAAATCATGCGCGCCAGGGCCTCGGTCTGCGAAGCGGCACACCCCCCGGCTTTGCCCATGTTACCGAAAACCTCAAAGGCTCCACGCTCATCAAAGTTTATGGTGATATAAAGTTTGCCGCAGCCAGTCGGCATGACGCGGGTTTGACCCTGGACAACCTCGGGGCGTGGACGCGGCTCCACGCCGTAAGGCGCGCGGCGGGCTTTCTCGGTCCTGCCCGTGGTGAGCACCTGCTCGCGCCGGCAACCGTCCCGGTAAACCGTAATCCCCTTGCAGCCAAGCTTGTACGCCAACCAGTAAGCCTGGGCTACCTCGTCTCGTGTGGCCTCATTGCGGAAATTGATGGTCTTGGACACTGCATTATCTGTGTGGCACTGGAAGGCTGCCTGGATTCGCACGTGCTGCTCAGGGCTTATCTCGTGAGCAGTGACGAAAAGATCGCGCAAGTCTTCCGGTGCTTCGGCCAATGGGCGCACCGTGCCGTGTTCGGCCACAGCGGCCATTAGCTCGTCTGAGTAAATGCCTCTCTCTCTAGCTGCCTGCTCGAACAGAGGGTTTACCTCGACAAGCGTTTCGCCGCTAAGCACGTGACGTTTGAAGGCCACGGCGAATAGCGGCTCAATGCCGGAAGAGCAGCCGGCAATGATTGAAATGGTGCCCGTAGGAGCAATGGTTGTACACGTGGCGTTGCGGACTTTGAGGCCGCGGTCGGCCCAAACACTATCCTTCCAGTTAGGAAATACGCCGCGTTCTTCGGCAAGTTCTGCCGACGCTGCCCGGGCCTCTTGCTGGATGAAACCCATCACCTCTCCGGCAATCTCAACGGCTCGCTCACTATCATAAGGAACACCAAGGAGTATGAGCATGTCTGCAAAGCCCATTACGCCCAGGCCGATTTTGCGATTGCCCAGGGTCATTTGGGCTATCTGGGGCAAAGGAAATTTGTTCATATCAATAACGTCGTCCAGGAAGCGGACGGCAAGGCGAACAGTGGCGCCAAGTTTGTCCCAGTCAATGGTGGCCGAGCCGATAGGCCCCTGCGTCATACGAGCGAGGTTGATGGAGCCGAGATTGCATGACTCATACGGCAGTAGGGGCTGCTCACCACAGGGATTGGTGCTCTCAATCTCCCCCAGTTTTGGAGTTGGATTGTCGCGATTGATGCGGTCAAGAAAAATCATGCCCGGCTCGCCGGATTCCCAGGCACAGTCCACAATGAGGTCAAAAACCTCACGAGCACGGAGCGTACGGACGGTTTCGCCGTTTCGCGGATTGATAAGTGGGTACTCTGCATCGGCCTCGACAGCCTTCATGAAGCTATCCGTGGCGGCGACAGAAATATTGAAGTTCGTCAGCTTCGTTTCATCGCGCTTGGCTGTGATGAATTCGAGAATGTCGGGATGGTCAACGCGCAGGACAGCCATATTCGCGCCGCGACGTGTACCGCCCTGTTTGATAGCGTCGGTGGCCGCATCGAATACCGTCATGAAGGAAACCGGCCCGGAAGACACTCCTTTGGTGGAAGAAACAATGTCGTCCTTGGGGCGCAGCCGCGAAAAGGAAAAACCTGTCCCGCCCCCAGACTTGTGAATGAGGGCCGTGTTCTTTACCGCCTCAAATATGCTCTCAATGGAGTCGTCTACGGGCAGGACAAAACACGCCGACAGTTGCTGGAACTCCCGCCCAGCGTTCATGAGGGTGGGACTGTTAGGAAGAAATTCCAATGAAACCATGGCGTCGTAGAAACGACTGGCCCATTCGTCCACCTGAGCCTGCGACGCGCCGTAGTTGGCCTCCGCGGAGGCGATGTTGGCAGCCACCCGCCAGAACATGCTCTCTGCGTCCTCAACCGGGTGGCCGTCGTCGCCCTTGATCAAATAGCGCCGCGCCAGCACCCGCCGCGCATTCTCGGTAAGGTCAGCTCTTTTGCGATTACCCCCGGTGGCCATAACTATGCACCACACAACACAGAGTTGCCTTCCGCCACCCCTCTAGCGTTGTCAGCCGAACACTAAACAAGAATTGGCCTGTCTCCAACTTCTTCTTCTTCATTACCTTTGGCATACCGGACTATCTTTGCTACAGCAATAACGCGGTCGTTCTCGCCGGGGCGCACAACACGGACGCCCGAAGCTGCTCGGCCAGTCTGTCGGATGTTCGCGACACCGCACCGCAAAAGCACGCCCTGGGCGGTGATGCACATTATCTCGTCCTCTTGCTCGACCACGGCTGCACCAACGACCGGCCCTGTCTTATCCGTTACGCGCATTGTGAGGACGCCGTGAGCACGCCGGCCCTTGCGAGGGTACTCGCGAAGCGGCGTACGCTTGCCAAGTCCCTTTTCGCCGACGACCAAAAGGTCGCGCTTGTCGTCCTTTCGCACACTGATGGCCGCCACCAAACGCTCGCCCCGCGCGAGGGTCATGCTCTGCACGCCACGGGCCGCGCGGCCCATAGGGCGCACGTCGTCTTCGCTGAACCGATTCGCCTTGCCCTGACTGGTGATTAGCACAATATCCCGCGTACCGTCCGTCCACAACACCCAGCGCAACTGGTCGCCATTTTCGAGTATGATGGCCCGTATGCCTTTGGATTTTAGCGGCGTATCGAACTCCTCCAGCGGCACTTTCTTGAGCACGCCCTGCGCCGTCACCATGAAAAGATAGCCGCCCATGTCGAAACTCGGCACCGCTATATACTCCGTAATCGTCTCGCCTTCTTCGAGCGGCACGATATTCTGCACCGGCGTCCCACGAGCAGTGCGCGAAGCCATGGGCACCTGGTAGGCCTTAATTCGATAAACCTGGCCTGTGTTGGTAAAGCAGAGTAGATGGTGGTGCGTGCTGGCAACGAAAAGCTCCTGTACGGTGTCTTCCTCTTTCTTTGTAAGCGCCATCACGCCGCGCCCGCCACGGCCCTGCGGACGGTACGTGTCCACAGGCATGCGCTTGATGTAGCCGTCCCGGGTGACGGTAATGGCCACGTCCTCCTGGTCAATCAGGTCCTCGATGGAAATATCTGCAGCTTCTTCTTCGAGGATACGGGTGCGGCGCTCGTCTCCAAGCTCGCGAGCAAGCTGTCGCAACTCTTTCTTTATCACTTCCGACTGCCGCTCCTCGGAGCCGAGTATTTCGTTGTACTCCTGGATAGCGGCGCGAAGCTGCTTCATCTCGCGCTCGAGTTCCTCGCGGCTGAGGCGGGTGAGCTGGCCGAGCTGCATCGCCAAAATGGCCTCGGCCTGGCGCTCTGAAAAATCGAAGTTGCGCATCAGGCCCTGTCGGGCCTCGGTGCGGTTGGCCGACTTGCGGATCAGGTCTATCACTTGGTCTATGACGTCCAGGGCTCTGAGCAGCCCCTCGACGATGTGCGCGCGGTCCTCGGCCTGCTTCAGCAGGTATTTGGTGCGCCGGATGATGACCTGGCGCCGGTGGATGAGGAAATGGTTGAGGATGTCGCGGACGTTGCACTGGCGCGGCACCAGAGCATCCCCAACCGGGACAAGCACCAGCATGTTGACGGCAAAATTAGTCCGCAGGGCCGTGTGCTTGTAGAGTTTGTTGAGAATGACGGACGCATTGGCGTCGCGCTTGAGCTCAACGACGATGCGCATGCCCTTGCGGTCGGATTCGTCGCGCAGGTCGGCCACGCCATCGAGCTTGCCTTCGGCGTACAACTTTGCGATTTGCTGGACGACGGTGGCCCGGGAGACCTGATAGGGAAGCTCGGTGATGATGATGGCCTGGCGGTTGCGGTCGAGCGGCTCCGGCACAGCCCGGCCCTGCATGGTCACCGAGCCGCGGCCGGTCTCCATGTAGTCGCGGATGCCCTTGCGGCCAAGGATGTAACCGCCGGTGGGGAAATCTGGCCCCGGCATGCGCCGCATTATCTGCTCGGTCTTAGCCGCCGGATTGTCCAGTACATAAATGGCCGCCTCAACAAGCTCCGCCAGGTTATGCGGCGGGATGTTAGTGGCGTAACCGACCGCAATGCCCGATGACCCGTTGGCCAGCAGGTTAGGAAACAGCGCCGGAAGGACCTTCGGCTCCTGGGCACGCTCATCAAAGGTCGGCTGCCAGTCCACCGTGTCCTTATCAAGGTCCTGCAGCATGGCCATGGCGACCGGGGAGAGCCGCGCTTCGGTGTAGCGCATGGCGCCGGGGGGGTCGCCGTCCAGCGAGCCGAAGTTGCCCTGCGAGTCAATAAGCGGATAGCGGATGTTGAAGTCCTGGGCCATGCGCACCAGCGTGTCGTAAATGGGCTGGTCACCATGCGGGTGATAGGTCTTCATCGTCTCGCCGACGATAGCCGCACACTTGGCGTGAGGCCGGTCGGGTGTCAGACTTTCTTTCTGCATGGCCAGCAAAATCCGCCGCTGAGAGGGCTTGAGACCATCCCGCACGTCGGGAATAGCCCGGGCCATGATGACCGACAGCGCAAACCGCGTGAAACTGTCGGTCATCTCCTCCTCAATGGAGATAGGCTCAACTACTGCAGCAATCGGTCGGTCTTCACTTGCAGCCATTCCTATACCTCACAGCTTTCCAAGCTAATCGGAGTCTCCATCGCTTCACCGGCGGCGGAGAAACGGGCGAACTCCTCAAGCGTCAGACCAGCGTACGCTAGGATGCCTAGCAAAGTGCCGGGCTTGACGTCTGGCGCCCCATGAACCGGCAGCGAAGCCATCACCCCGCGTTCCGGGGTGATATAGCAACACGTGGCTGCCAATGCGACGCTCCCCGACAAAACCAGCCCGCTGCAACGCACGCACCACCTGAGGCCCACTAACAGCTCCCAGCCTAACCAACAGCGGCGCCCTCCCGCACGGGCAGGCGGTAGACCAGTGCTTCCGTCGCGTGTTCCAGACCCACCAGGACCTGCGGGCTGTCAGGCGGGGCAGGCTGGCCGCGTGCTGCGAGAGCCTCAAGGAATAAGCGGATGGCGTCCTCGGCCATAAGGAGTGCTTCAGCCAAGCTGTCACCCTGAGTATGACAACCTGGCAGCGCCGGTACGGAAACCGAGTATCCACCCACCGCCTCACGCTTAAGAACTACCGTGTACAGGTGCACCCCGAATATTCCTCCTGCCTGTGCACTTGCCCCGCGGTCAAGCAGCCTGCAGGCCCCGGCACCACACAGCTAACCCTGTGCGACCTTGTGCGACGCGCCTCACAGCTACGCCCACAGGTCCAGGTCCTGGGTGGCCTTGGCGTGCTGGACGAGGAATTCGCGCCGCTGCTCCACGTTGTCCCCCATGAGCACTGAAATGATGCGCGAGGCTTCCTCGGCCTCTTCAAGGGTCACCTGCCGGAGTTTCCGCGTGGCTGGCTCCATCGTCGTCTGGGCCAGGTCGTCGGGGTCCATCTCCGAGAGGCCCTTGAAGCGATATACCGTCACCCGCTTGCCAAGCCTGTCCAGGAGCGCCTTGAGGGCTTCATCGTCCAGGGCATAGTGGGTTTCTTTGCCCGCCTTCACGCGATAAAGCGGGGGCTGGGCGATGTACAGATGGCCGGCGCGGATGAGCGGCTGCATGTAGCGGAAGAAAAATGTAAGCACGAGCGTGCGGATGTGCGAGCCGTCCACGTCGGCGTCGGCCATGACGATGATGCGGTGATAGCGCAGCTTGCTGAGGTCAAATTTGCTGGTGGCTTCCTCGCCGCCGTTTTCGACGTCGCCATTGCCGCTGTGGGTTGTAATCCCGGTCCCGAGGGCGGTGATTATGGCGCGGATTTCCTCGTTGGACAGCACCCGGTCGAGGCGGTTCTTCTCGACGTTGATGATGACGCCGCGCAGGGGCAGAATGGCCTGGAAGCGGCTGTCGCGGGCCTGTTTGGCATTGCCGCCAGCAGAATCGCCCTCGACGAGGAACAGCTCGCTCTCCTCTGGATTACGCGAGGAACAGTCGGCCAGCTTTCCGGGCAGGCTGGCGCCGGAAAGGGCCGTCTTGCGGGTTGCCTCGGCGGCCCTGCGAGCAGCGTCATTCGCCCGCGCTGCTGTCTCGGCCTTGTTGACGATGCGCCTGGCGATCGCCGGGTTCTCGGCGAGAAAATCGCTGAGGCCTTCGTAGACAATGCTATAGACAAGGCCCTCAATCTCGGAGTTGCCCAGCTTGGTTTTGGTCTGTCCCTCAAACTGGGGGTTGCGTAGCTTTACCGAGATGACGGCCGTCATGCCTTCTCGGACCTCGTCGCCCGTGAGCCGGCGCTGCTTTTCCTTCCTCATGCCCGAGGAAAAGGCATAGTTGTTGACGGCAGCGGTCACAGCGCTCTTGAAGCCGCTCAGGTGAGTGCCACCCTCGGCGGTGTGGATGGCGTTGGCGTAGCTGAGAATAGTTTCGTGGATGCCGTCGTTGTACTGGATGGCGATTTCTACTTCTACACCTTCGCGCTCGCCGCGAAAGAAAATCGGCTTGTGAAGCACGTCGGTGCCCTCATTGAGGTGCTCGACATAAGCCCGAATGCCACCCTTGTAGTAGAAGACCTCTTCGCGCTGCTGTGGGCCACGTCGGTCGCGCAGGGTTATCCTGACGCCGCCGGCAAGATAGGCAAGCTCGCGGAGGCGCCGGGCCACTGTGTCGAAATCGAAGGTCGTGCTCTCAAAAATCTGGGCATCAGGGAGAAAACGCACGCGCGTGCCGGTGCCCCTCGCGCTGCCGCGCTTCTCGACCTTAGTTACGGGCTTGCCGCGTTCATATCGCTGATACCACTTGGCTCCGTCACGGCTCACCTCCACCTCAAGCCACTCAGAAAGCGCGTTGGTGCAGGAGACGCCAACGCCGTGCAAGCCACCGGACACCTTGTAGCCGCCCCCGCCAAACTTCCCGCCGGCGTGAAGCGTCGTCATTACGACTTCGAGGGCTGAGCGCTTTTCCGTGGGGTGCTCGTCTACGGGTATGCCACGACCGTTATCCACTACCTCCGCGCTACCGTCCTCGTACAGCGTCACCTCAATGCGGTCGCAGGCGCCCGCAAATACCTCGTCAATGGAGTTGTCCACAACCTCGTAGAGGATGTGGTGCAGGCCGCGCGGGCCCGTGGTGCCCACGTACATTGCCGGCCGATTGCGGACGGCCTCCAGGCCCTTGAGCACGCGTATGTCCTTTGCTGTGTACTCTGTTGCCTCAGCCATCAATGAGCACCTCTCCTCTACCCTTCCGCCGGCTAGCGCGTCGCCGGCCTGCCAACGCACCCCCTGTCGGATTAGCAGAAACTACCTGCCCGCGGCATCGGAATAACCCAACAACTCACACGCTCTCCGCACAACACAAAGACGCCGAAATAGCAACATCAGTGGCAACACTCTCAGCGCCCTGCTCGGTGGTTTCCTGCCCCGTGGAAACACCACTCAGGACGTGACAAGTATACCATCTCAACCTCTGTAACGTCAAGGAAGAAAGCCTCTGAAAGGCCCCCAAGAGGAGGCGAGAAAAAAGTCTATCGGGGCAACTCAGACGCGCCTGGCCAGGCGAGGCAGGTGTCTATGATTGCATAGCTTTGACCGCAGAATGTTGATACAGCTCCGCCAGTCCACCCAGGGCACCCGTAAGCGTAAAACAAGCTTCTACGTACTGTCTACCGGCCGCGCCAAGAGCGGTCAGAGCAGATTCCGGCAAGGCCAGCATGGCACCTAATGCAGCGGCCGCCGAGGACACGCTGCCGCTCTGGAAACAGATGCCTGCCCCGGCCCGGGAAACCACATCGGCCACTCCAGGAAGGTCCGCAGCCACTACCGGCCGCGCAGCCGCCATCGCTTCCAGGAGGGCATACGGCAACCCTTCCCAGCGAGACGTCAGAACCACAGCGTCGAAGTGCGGGAGCAAATCGGGCACATCGCGCCTGTGGCCCAGGAAAGCCACGCGGTTCCCAAGTCCAGCAGCAATAGAACAACCTTCCAAACGGCGCCTGAGCGGGCCGTCGCCAACGAAAACAAGGCTGGCATCCGGAAAGTCGGCTGCCATACGCGCGAAGGCATGCAGGGCAATGTCAGGAGCTTTCTGATGGCTCATAGCGCCGACAAAACCCAAAATACGACCCGACGGCAGGCCCAGCTCAGCCCGCGACAGCCGGGGGATGGTCGAGTATTTCCCGGCGTCCAGACCAGGGGGCACCACCTCATAGCCCCAACGCGGCCTCAGCCCAGCTTGCCGGCCAACCTCAGCCTCGGCCTCACTAACCGCAACAATCACATCGCACCAGGAGGCCGCCAGGCGCTCAAGCCCAAGATACATGGCCCGGCGCAGCGGGTCGGTGCGCATCTGGAAAGGAAAACAGTGGGGGGAGTACATGATAGCTGGGCGGGGGTGCATAGGGAGGCCATGAGCAGCCCAGCGCGCCAGAAAGCCGCCCTTAGCACTGTGGCCGTGGATTACGTTAGGCTTCCAGGCGAAAAGGATGCGGCGCAGGGCCCTCATGCACGACAGGTCGCTGGCCGGGCTGAGATTGCGCCGCATAGGCAGGACGGTGACTTCCACACTTGCGGCCCGTAGCGCCTCGACATCTTCCTCGGCACGCTCAGCCCGACAAAGCGAGACGACTACGTGCTGGTGGAAACTTTCTCGGGGCAAGCCCAGCGCAACATCCAAGAGGTAGCGCCGGGTGCCACCAAGCATCGCCTCGAGGACGTGCAAAACCCGCAGCGGCTCAACCGTCGCCTCGTCGCCTCCTAAGCTTCCCAGCCAGTCCTACAGCCAGCGCCCTCACCTCTTCTACCCCAAACAACCAGCAGGCCGCTGCGTACCACAGCCCTCCCCCGGTGCCTACAATGGCCAGGAGAGCAAGAAGGCGCACTTTCGTACCGCCCACCGGGGGGTGCCAGGCCTCAAGCACGCCAGTAGTGTGGTCAGCGAGCAGCCAAATCACTGCCGCTGTGGTCGCCATAGCCAGCGCAAGGCGCAGGCCCCACCTCACCTGCGCCCTCAGGTTGACATCCTCAACGCGGCCCCGCAGCAGCACGTAAAGAACGATAACCTTAAGCGACTTGCTAATCGTAAGGGCCAATGCGAGGGCCGCAACGGAGCCCTGCAGGACGAAGGTTCCGAACCAGGCGATGACGACGTGCAGAATAGCGCTGGCAACTCCGGCATAGCTGGGCGTGGCGGTGTCCTTCAAGGCGAAGTACCACTTATTGATGCTGCCTTCGACCGCCAGAAAGACCACCGCAGGGGCATAGCAATAAAGCGCCAGGGATGCCAGTCGAACGCCTTCGGCATCAAACTCACCATGCTCAAAGACCAGCGAGATTATGGGACGGGCAAGAACCATAAGTGCCACGGTGGCCGGCAAGAAAACGAAGGCCATTGCCCGGGTCATACCCACCAGAGTGCGCCCCAGCCGGGCCCGTTCTCCCTGGACCGCCCACTGAGAAAGGAAGGGAAACACCACGAAACTCACGGCCAGCGGAAGGATTTGCCCCGGGGCATCAATCATCTTGCGCCCGAAGACAAGACATGTATAGACGCCCTCGCCAACGTGGACGGCGAACACGCTGTCGGCCAGTACACGCAGGTACGAAAAAACGAGGCTAATAGCGATGGGTGGCATGAGAAGAAGCATGGCTCGGACACTGGAGTCGCGCCAGAAGGCCACCAGTCGCACGTGGCGCAAAAAAGCGGCAATGCCTGGGAGCTGCACAAATAGCCGAAGGGCACCGCCCACCACCACAGCCGCTGCCGCGGCATAAACGGCTGTCGGAGTCGAGGGCCTCCATACCATGTACAACCCTGCAAGCAGTGCCAGCAGCAAGCCAGTGCGGAAAGCTGCCTCAGCTACTGCTGGCAGGGTGAAACGCTTGTATGCGTGAAGGGCAAGCTCTGGCATTAGCGAGAGGCTGAAGAAAAGCAGCGACGGCGCCATGATGCGGAGCATGACCACGGCCAGGTCGAAGCTCCGCGCATCGGTGGCCAGCTTCGGCCACAATAACCTAATCAGCCACGGCGCGGCCAGTTCCAGGAAAACAGTTATGGCAACCAGGGCTGCAGCTTCCATCAGCGCTGCGGCACCAGCAACGCGCCAGGCCCTCTCTTCCCCGTCGGTGTCCCGCACGCGCACAAACTCGGGAAGGAAAGCCGGCCGCATGAGACTCTCAAATTTGGTGTGGATGTTGAAGATAATCGCGTTGTATATGGAGTAAAAGGCATCAGCCGCAGAGGAACGCCCGAAATAGTGAGCGATAACGAGGTCCTTGACGTAGCCGGCAATGCGGCCCAGGAAGAGAAAAAAGCTGATGACCAGGGCCGCGATAGCCATTTGCCGGCCTGCCCGCTTCATCTCCTGGCCGGTCGCGGGCCCATCCTCTTCCGGCACAACGAATTCAGCAGCTTCCTCGCTCATTATCTTCCCTATCCCGACGCCGCCCAAAACAGTTCCAGTAGCTGGCGAGCGTTGGTGTTGATGTCGTATTCCTGCTCTACTTTTAGCCGACCAGCAGCAGTGACGGCTGCCCTCAGCGCTTCATCAGTGAGCATCCGCTCCATGGCCGAAGCCAGAGCTGAGTGGTCTGCCGGCTCCACAAGCAAGCCTGTCACTTCATGCTGAATAAGCTCCGGAATGCCACCGGTTCGCGATGCAACCACCGGCACCTGCATCGCCATGGCTTCCACAAGGACGTTCGGGACCCCCTCGTTGTTCCCGTCAGGCGTCTGAGCCGACGCCAGCACGAACAGATCAGCCTCCTGGTAGGCAGACAAAAGTTGCTCTTGAGTAGCGGGGCCATCGAGAAAAACGCAGTCGGAAAGGCGCAGGCCGTTGATGATTTGACGTAGCTCGCGCTCCTGCGGCCCGGTACCGAAGATGTGAAGCTCAAAACCGACACTGTCGCGATTGAGCAGAATGGCAGCGGCACGAAGAAGATGAACAAAACCCTTCTTGGGCACGAGCCGGCCAACAGAAAGAATATAGAAAGGCTGGCGACGCAGCCGCGGCCTGGGCGAGAAAAAGGCCAAATCAATGCCGTGGCGTACCAAATGCAATCGCCCACGCTGCCGCGGCGGGAATTGCTCGCGAAGCCACTGATATGCAAATTGAGAACACACTACCGCAAACTCGGCCTCACGTGCCTTCACGTCTAGGAAGCTGGCAGATCCCGTGAAGATATCGCCAGCGTGGGCAGCAAAGCTAAAGCCCACGGCCATAATCTCGGCAAGCAACAAGGCAGTCGTGGCAACTTCGTTGGCCCAGGTCGCGTGCACGTGCTTGACCGAAGTGTTGCGCAGCCGCCAGGCCAAGTACGCCGCTGAGGCCAGCGCACCAAAAACCTCACGCCCGCGCGCCGGGGTGCCAAGGACAAGAGAACCAGCCAGCCGCAGGGCACACGCGAAGCCAACGGGCATGAGAAAGACTGTAGCAAGCACACCACCCCAGAAATTTGCCTTTCCAGGCGAGGGGCGATATAGCACGGTGTCAAGCCACGGCTCGGCCTCGGGGTGGAAAGGCTTGGTTGGCCCAGGCCGGAGCGCTGCGATTCGCAGATTAAGGCCTGCCCGGCTAAGCGCACTGATCTCGCGCAGCAAAAATGTCTCTGACAGCGACGGGAAAATATCGAACAAGTACAGAACCACACGCTCGCGGCCACGCCGCCTCAGCGCCACCTTTTCGGAGGCACCAGGCGCAGACGTCCCTAAACGACGATTATGCCTGGCTCGTTGCATAACACCAGTCAGACTATCCCACCAGCATCTGATAAAGCTGCAAGACTTTCTCGGCGTGGGCGGCCCAAGTGAACCGACGAGACCACTGCTTGCCCCTGGCGACGACCTCCGCACGATGCCGGGCATCCTCCGCCAGCTTCGTCATAGCAGCCGCCAGCGCTTCCGGCCCGCCTTCCAAGGGTGCCGTCACCGCCCCGGGCCCAGCTATCTCCGGCAGGGCACCTCCGTCGGAAACAATCGCTGCCGTCCCGCACGCCATCGCCTCAAGCGCCGTCAACCCAAAACCCTCGTATAAGGAAAATTGTACCAGCGCGGTAGAGCCCGCGTAACATGCCCGAAGGTTGGCATCACTCAGCGGGCCCAAGAAACGTATCCTTCCGGCCACCTCACTCTCCCTCATGGCCTGCAAGTCTTTTTCACAGCGCCAGCCAAACCGGCCGACGACCACAAGCTCGTGGTCCAACTTGGGTGCCACAAGCTCGAAGGCCCTGACAACCGCGCGCAGATTCTTTTTTGGCTCGATGTTGCCTACCACGGCAAAATACGGCCGCTCTACCCTGAAGCTCGCGCGGAAGCTTTCCACCTCTGCGGCCTCCACTGGCTCGCGGAAAACCTCCCTCACTCCCAGATGCACCACCCGGATGCGACCCGTGCGCTGTAGATTCTCGGCGATTTCGTCCGCGACTACCATGGAAGGCGCAATGACCATGTCAGCCTTCCGGATGCTCCGTGGCAGCACCAGCCGATAATGCAGGACATTAGCTGGCTTGGTCCACTCAGGATGCAGCAGAGCTATCAGGTCATAAACCGTGACAACACTTGGGCCTTTCCAGGCAAGCGGCAGGACATAAGCCGGCCCGTGCAACAACCTAGCCCCGGCTCTATCAGCAGCGGCAGCCAGCCACAACTGCTCGGCTGCAATGCGGCCGAGCCGTCCAGTCGCCCATCGCGGTGCCACGAGGACCTGCTCTCCCGCCAACCACGGCTCGCTTGCAAGCAAGGCCTCGCGGCAGGCATATCCCACTTCTTCGGGAGCCAGCCGCGCCAGCGCCCGCACGAACTCAACTACCGAGTGCTCTACGCCGCTTCGATGGCCGTCGGGCAACAAAACGTCTACCAGGGCCAACATAGCTCATCTGACCGACTGGCCGAGTTGCACATCAACTTACTCCTCGCTTGCGCCGATAAGACGCCCTATTGCCATCCTGGGCCACAAGTGAGCAGACACCAAGTAACGAGCCTACCGACAGGTCAGGTCTCCCAACGGGTGGGAAAACACCGGTCAAGCCAGCGCAAGGTGACAGTAATGACTTCGGTCTCCCAGTCGGCAGAATAGAAGGCGTGGTTGGCTCCCTCGACGACGTAAAGCTCAAATTCACAGCTGGCATCGGCACAGAGACGGCGGTAGGCCTCAATGCAGGCTGGCGTTACGGGGTCGGCGCCGCCGTAGATGAAAAGCCGCGGCCCGCCAAAAGATAGAAAGCGTGCGCGCCAGTCAATAGCGGCATCCGAAGGCGCCCCTTCTTCGCCAGCGCCTTTGCCGCCGCGGCTGAGAGCACGCCTGACCATGTCCCAGCGTACAGCACCGCGGGCCAGCTTGCGCCACGTGCTGGGCGAGAACATCTTGCGTGCATAGGCGCTAAGCACGCCGCGCCGCTTGGCCGTATCAGCCGCCGCTCGCGACCCGCCCACAATGGGCGCCGACCAGAGAACCATAGCCTGCAGGCCTGGCGTGCGGTCGCCAGCGCCGATGGCCACCTCACAGCCAGAACAGTCCCCGATGTAAGCCAGGACCTCCACGCTTGCCTCGCGCCTCAGCATGTCCGCTGCCCGCAGGGCGTCGTCAATCATGGTTGACAGCGTCGCTGTAGAGGTTTCCCCGCCACTGTCCCCGCGCCCCCGAAAGTCGAACCGCAAACAGGCAAACCCCTGAGCACCGGCCTGTCGCGCCGCCGCAACTGCCATGCGGTGCGTGCCTATGCGATAGCCCGGCCAGCCATGGAGAAACACGAGGCCAGCCCGCGGCGGCCCGGCGGGCTGATGCACTACGCCCACCAGCCTCTCTCCGGCCGACTCGAAAACTAAGTGACGCTCCGTCATCCGTGTCACACAGCCGCCTGCCCCAAGGCCTCCGGCAGCCACCGGCAAAGAATCTCGACGAGGGGTTTCGCGTCTACTAGGCCAATGCGCTGCCAGAAGGGCTCCATGCGTATCGCGGCAGCCTCGCCGCCCGGGAAGGCCCGGGCAAGGTCAAGACTCTCTGCAGACGGTTCTGGCCGGGCCGCCACGTCTAAGACAAGACAGCGCCGGGCCGCCGACCCTGCAGCGTATTGCGGGCTTAAGCGGATGCTCTGCAACTCCTCCCGCATCCTGCGCGAGACGAGCCACCCCGCCAGGTCGAAAAATTCCGCGGCTTCTGCTGCGCGAAGTTTCTCTGCAGTAGCAGACTCCCCAGCAGTAAGTTTCTCCTTGATAAGCTGGCGGCGGAAGTTTTCCTGCCAGTAAGCTTTGCCATCGGTAACAGGCGCCACGAGGACAAGCACGTCAGGCTTTACGATGGGCGCGACTCGGGCAACCAAAACTGCACCCAAACGCACCCCTGCAAGCGCCAGGCCAGTCGGAGCAAGCTCCCGGCGCGTCCATTCGCAAGCAACGACGAGGTCCTGCTCCCAGTCGGCAAGAGTCTGGTCACAAAAATCACCTTCGCTGTCGCCCGTGCCCCCGTAGTCGAAACGCAGCACCGTTACGCCGGCCTCGGCCAGGGCCCCGGCAGTCTCCGCCAGGACACGATGAGCACACTTTTTCTCTTCTGCAAAGGGGTCCGCCATCACCGCAACCGGGCGGCCTCTCGCGCCACGGACAACGGCGTGAAGCCGCAGGCCCCGGCTTTGCAGGTACTCTAGTGCAAAGGGCGC
>JANZZA010000224.1 GCA_026419655.1 Armatimonadota bacterium
ATTTTTTGGTGGGGCCGGCCGAGGGGACGAAGCTCGGCAAGAATATCACGCCGTCGGCTCCGGGGGAGACTTTTGCGGCCTCGGCCGCCTCGATTTGAAACCGGTCCTCGCGGCCAGCCAGGTCGGTAAAAGCCAGGTCCCGCAGCCATTCAAGCACGCCAGACCCCATCATCAAAAACTGCGGGTTCCAGAGGCTTGGCTCGCTGTCGAATTCTATGAGCACGCCCTCGTCATAGCCCAGTTCGGTAGGCCGGTAATTTGGGTCGCGGAGCATGAGGATTTCCCAGGTGCCGCTGGAGAGGATAGCTTCTCCGGGACGGGCACAGGCACCGACGGCTGCAAACTGGGTATCGTGGCCGGCGGCGACGACGGGAATACCTGCCGGCAGGCCGGTGTCGGCTGCTGCCGCCTGGCTGAGCTGGCCGATGACTGTGCCTGGCTCAACCCACCGCGGGAAGAAATCTGGCGTCAGGCCAGCGAGGCCCAGCATCTTCTCCGACCAGCACCGGCGCGCCATGTCCACGGCCATTGTGGTGCCGGCCGCCGTTGCGTCCACGGACTTCTCGCCGCAGAGCCGGTGGCTCAAAAGCCCTGCCATCATCATCCAGCCCTCGGCCTCCTCCAGAGCTTGCGGGCAGTTCTCACGCAGCCAAATAAGCTTCAGCAGCGTGTTAAAGGGAATGACCTGATAGCCCGTCTCCTGGTAAGTCTCCCACGGGTCCATGATTTCGGCCCAGCGGGCAGCGAGGGGCTCGGTGCGGGGGCAAGCCCAGGCTATTGGCGGAAAAGTCAAGGTGCCGTCGGCGCGCACAGGGGCGCCATCGGCCCCCCACGTGGTTACCGCACACGCCACCGGCTCTGCGTCCACGAGTGCTCCAGTCATTTCCTGGGCCGCGGCGCGTATCCGCCCCCACAGGGCGTCCATGTTCCATATCAGCCAACCCGGTTCCCCCTGCGGGTCCGGAGAGAAATCGTTCGGCCGCGACGCACTGGCAAGGATCCGTCCGTCCGGTGCCACGGCAATGACGGTGATATTCGTGCTCCCGCAGTCGAAAATCACTGCGCATTCTTGTGCCATAAGCTATCGCCCCTCACTGTCTTGCGCTGGCAAGGATGAGAATCGCCAAAGCAAGTTTCCTGCGCCGAGCCGTCAGTCCTGCATCTAGGCGGGCCAGGCCGA
>JANZZA010000247.1 GCA_026419655.1 Armatimonadota bacterium
TGGTCCGCGCGAGTGCCCAAGACAAAGGTAGCTTTTCTTCCCCTCGTCTTTCGTTCTGTACTGGTTCCCCCGAGTGCCCAGGGGAAAGCCTTATCCTACCTGGACAGCGTGCTTCTCCTGGCTGTTGCACATTAGCGGGCAGAGACAGCATAATCTGGACGCGCCGTCCGCTTGTTAGAGACGGGTGCGGGAGGTTTGCGGCCCTACACGCTCCCGATCAGGCTCCAGAAAGGGGCGCGGGGGCCGCGGGGCCTCCCCTATACAGCCTCATAGGGAGGGAGATTCAACATGAGGTGCGTGGCCCTTGTGGGAGTTCTATCGCTCATGCTCACTGGCGCGTGGGCCAAAGACATCGTGAGCATGCCGGAAAGCACCATGATGAAGCCGAGCGAAGTCGAGCTTGCCTACATTTATTGGGACACGGACATACCGGAGCATGCCAACGTGGGCGAGCTATTCATCGGCCTTACTGACCGCATCGAGCTTGACGTTATCCACGTAGATTTGTCGTGCCCGGTGAATGACAGCGTGACGGAAGCCAACCTGTACGTCAAGTTGCTGGATGAGGTGCCTGGGAAGCAGCCGACGCTGGTGGTGGGAGCGACTAATATCACCGGCGCAGACTGGTTGCCCAGCGAAGAGGCCGGCCCGCCCGACGGCGATAGGCGCATCTCGCCCTTCCTCGTGGCCGGCTACACCATCCGGCCGCCCAAGCTGGGCCCCCCTTCGTGGAATGACCCTGCCGTCCGCCTGCAACTCGGCGTGGGCGCCAATTACCATGAGGACAAGCCCTTCGGCATCTTGCAGATTGCCTTCACGCCCCATATTGTCGCGGCCATCCAGAACTACCAGGGTTCGCCAGGCTACCTGGTAGGCTTTGAAAGCGGGAAGGGTTGGGGCATCCACGTGGGAACCCTTGGCGACAATCCCTGGGTGCATGTCTACGGCGATTTCAAGCTGAATTTCTAGCCCAATAGGTCGCTTCGCCAGCAACGGCAGAGCATGAGCAGACCCGGTCTTAGAGTAACTTCGGGGCGCGGCTGACGGGCCGCGCCCCGCGCCTAATAAGAGAGGGACTGAGCTTGTTGTGACTCTGCCCGCTACTATTCTCGGAGGTGAGCCGGATGAAGTTTGCAGTCTGCAACGAGGTTTTCGGTGACCTCCCGTTGTCTGAGCAGTTTGCCGTGGCCGCCCAGTTGGGCTTCGACGGCATCGAAATATCGCCGTTTACCATCTCCACCTACGTCACGGACATATCCTCTGCGACGCGGGCTGAGATACGCGCCATGGCCGCAGACGCTGGCCTGGCCGTGGCGGCCATTCACTGGGTGCTGGCAAAGACCGAGGGCTTTCACGTCACCCATCCTGACGCGGCTGTGCGCAGCAGGACGGTGGACTACCTGCGGGCCCTCGTGGACTTTGGTGTTGACATCGGCGCGGGGGCAATGGTTGTCGGCTCGCCGCTTCAGCGAAAGGTTCTTCCCGAGGTGACTTATGCGCAGGCATGGGGCTGGTTTGCGGAGGCCATGGCCGCGGCTGGGGCCCATGGGTCAGCCGCAGACTTCAAGATATGCATTGAGCCGCTGTGCGTCGAGGCCGACAACAACTTCATATTCAAGGCTTTTGAAGCGGCCAAAATGGCGCGCCAGATAGGGCTGCCCAACGTCGGCGTAATCCTCGACACGTATAGTGCATCGCGCACGGAAGAAGATGTGCCTGCAGCCATCCGCGAGACGGGCAAACTGCTATTCCACTACCACTGCAACGACCTGAACAAGCGAGCGCCTGGATGGGGTACGACTGACTTTACGCCGATTCTGCGGGCGCTGCTGGAAATCGGCTTTGAGGGCTTCTGCTCAATCGAGGTCTTCGACTTCAGCATCGAACCGCGAGAGCACGTTGGCCGCGGCCTGGCGCACCTTAGGGAGTGCCTGTCCGGCGCTCAGCAAGTCGGGCCAGAT
Organism: Armatimonadota bacterium; assembly: GCA_026419655.1. GTDB lineage: Bacteria > Armatimonadota > Zipacnadia > Zipacnadales > FEN-943 > JANZZA01. Next base: position 1,962 of record JANZZA010000247.1, read on the forward strand.
GCCTGACGCGGAAGAGGGCCCACAGCCCCCAGGGGTGCGGCGACCAGCTGGGGCAGCGTCGCAATCCCAGAAGCCTGGGAAGGGAGCATTCAGTTTACTCAGGATCTTGTTTCAGGCGGTAAAGAGTAAGGCCTGAAGAATCACCTTGGTGGTCTGTCCCAAAACCCCGTCTTGGCTTATACAGGGCCAGAAAACTGTATGGGGCTGCGTGTTCCCCCTTTTGCCTCCGAGCGAACCTCCGAAGACCTGCAGAAACTCTTGCAACAGCCTCCTTAGAAACCTCAATATTCCCGCGTGGGAAGGAGTTCCTGCTGATTCGCCCCAGCACACGCCGGCACGAGCACGGGCCAGCCGCCCTGTGCCGCCTTGGTCCTTGCTGGTCTGCCGGGTTCTGCCTGTGTAGCCCTCGACTGCAGCGCCGCCGGTCACCGCCGGCGGCGTTGGCGGAGGTGGTCCCAGAGTACGGCGATGATGATGATGGCGCCTATGGCGACACGCTGCCAGGAAGGCGGGATGACGAGGAGGTTGCAGCCGTTGCGGATGACGGCCATGATGAAGGCGCCGATGAGCGTGCCGGCGATTGAGCCTTCGCCGCCCATGAGGCTGGCGCCGCCGATGACTGCGGCGGCGATAGCGTCAAGCTCGTACAGGCTTGCGCCAGTGGGCTGACCTATCGCCGTGCGGGCTGCTTCCATTACTCCGGCAAGGCCGGCCAGGGTGCCACACACCACGAACACTCCCGTCATGTACAGACCTACGTTCACACCGGAGAGCCGGGTGGCTTCCAGGTTGGACCCCATGGCGTAGGCGTACCGGCCCAGGCGCGTGCGGGTGAGGATTATATGGGCCAGGACAGCCACAAGGAGCATAGCAAGGACAAGCAGCGGAATGGCCCCGCCAACACGATAAGACCCAAGGCGCGTGAAGGGCTCGGGCAGACCAGAGATAGTGCGGTCATGAGCCACGGCGAGGGCCAGCCCGCGGGCAATGCCCATAACGCCCAGGGTCACGATAAAGGGCGGCAGCTTGGCGCGCGTCACCAGCAGGCCGCTGAAGAGGCCCCACAGGGCCCCCAGCAAGATGCCCGCCAGAGCCGCCAGGACCCAGCCGTAGCTCATAGCTGCCAAGGCTGGCGTCTTCATGAGGAGTGCTGCCGTGCAGCCCGTCAGGGCCACCATCGAGCCGACCGAGAGGTCTATTCCGCCCGCCACAATCACAAAGGTCTCGCCAATGGCCAGCACTGCTATTACAGAGATTTGTGTGGCGATGTTGAGCAAGTTCTCGGCGGTGAAGAACTCGCGTTTGAGCATGCCGAAGAGGACACTCAGGGCGACGAGGAAGGCCAGCGGCGCCAGGCGGTCAAGAAGGCTGCGCCAGGGCATGACCACTGACTGAGAGATCCTCCGAGGCTTCGTGTCCATGGCACCCTGGTTAGCTGTCACTGATGGCGGTCACCTTAGTCTTTCGTTTCATGACAGCGCGGCTCGGCGCTTCGAAGGTCTTCTTCTCCAGTGCTGACGAAAGTCCGCGAGAGCATGAAGAAAAGTTTTTCTAGGGAGACCGTTGCAAAACTCACCTGGACATAGCTCCCAGCCCGTGAACGGCACAGATTTGTGCCAGCAACTGATACTGGGTAGGAGCGACTCGCCTGCGAAAAGAAGGTTATGCAACAGTCACCTAGGGGCAACCCTTTGAAAAGAGACTTTGACATTAAGAAACTTACGCCTCATCATCGCCGTTGGCGCCATGTCGGGCCGTGATTGTAGCGCCTCAGAGGCGGAGTGGGAAGAGTGCGGACGCGGTTCCTGGTGGGCTGCCCCGGATTGGGACTTACATCCGTGTGTCTAGCGAAGAACAAGCAAGGTCTGGGTATTCGCTAGAGTTTGAGGAGCAGCGGTGCCTGGAGTGGTGTCGGTTTCGGTATGGTGGGGATGGGTTCGCGGCAGAGGTGTATCGGAATGAGGGCAAGTCGGGGACCTTGGGCTTGCGGCCGCCTGGCGCAAAGGGAAGCGACTATCGCGAGGGAGCATTCAGTTTATCCAGGATTTTGTTTCAGACAGGAAAGAATAAGGCCCTGAGAATCACCTTGGTGGTGCGGACCAAAACCCGGTGTTGGCCTATACAGGGCCACAAAAGTGTATAAAGTTGTCTGTCCCACCTTTTAGCCCGGAGTGCATCTCCGAGGTGCTGCAGAAACTTTTGCGGTAGTCTGCCGAGAAAACCTATTACTCTCCTATCGCGATGGGCTGACGCAGCTTGTCCGCGACATCGAAGAAGGCGAGATTGACCACGTAGTCATCTTCCGCCTGGACCGCCTGAGCCGGTCTCCGAAGCTAACCCACACGCTTCTGGAAGATGTTTTCCTCAAGCACGGGATTGGGCTGACGTCAATCACGGAAGGATTTGATGCCTCGACGAAAGAGGGGCGGATGCTGGTGGGGATGCTTGCGGCGGTGGCGGCGTATTATCTGGACTGCATGAGCGAGAACATCCGCGAGGGGATACGCA
>JANZZA010000252.1 GCA_026419655.1 Armatimonadota bacterium
AAGCTCAAGAAAATTCCCGGCTTCGTAGACCTGCGGCTTAACTGGCAGCGGGGTGCGCCAGAATATCAGGTCGTCATAGACCGCCAGAAGGCCGGCATCTACGGACTTACTACCTTCCAGATAGCCGGCGCCATCCGCTCCTTAGTCAAGGGTGAAAAGGTCACCGAGTACCGAGAGCGCGGGAAAGAATACGACCTTACGGTGCGTCTACCAGAGGCGGCCCGGAGTGACGTGGAACAGCTCAAGGACCTGATGCTCCCGGTGCAGGGCCAAGGCGGCGTCACGATGGTGCCGCTGAGCCAGGTGGCCCAGATTGTAGAGACCCTGGGACCGACACAAGTGAGCCGCTACGAGCGCCGTAGGTCAATCGAGGTTTACGGTGACAAGGTCCCAGAGCGACCCCTCGGCACGCTGATGAAAGAAGCCGACGCTGTCCTCAAAACCATCCGCATGCCGGAGGGCTACAGCTACGAGTTCCGCGGCGAGGAACAGAACCGCCGCGAGAGCTTCCAGGGCCTTACCATTTCCCTCGCCATGGGCATTTTGCTCATCTACATCATCCTGGCTTCCCAATTTGAGTCCATCGTGCAGCCCTTTATTATCATGCTGGCCATCCCGCTGGAGGTCATTGGCGCCTTTGGGGCAATGCTCCTCACCCGCACCCCTCTTTCAATCATGGTTTTCCTGGGAATTCTCCTGCTCACGGGCATCGTAGTGTCAAACTCCATCTTGCTCGTCCACGTGGTCAATTTGCTTCGCGCTGAGGGCGTGCCAATGCGCGAAGCGCTAGTCCGGGGCGGCCGCATACGCTTGCGCCCAATCCTCATGACCGCCCTGGCCACCTTCTTTGCCATGATTCCCATGGCTCTGGCCCTTCGCGAAGGGTCCGACATGTGGCGGCCTCTGGGCATCACCGTCCTGGGCGGCCTTTTCTCATCCACACTCCTGACCCTGCTCGTCGTACCCGTGGCCTACAGCGTGGTGGAAGACCTTGCCCGCAAGCTGGGTTTCTCCAGTGCCACTGCGCTCCAGTTGGCTACC
>JANZZA010000281.1 GCA_026419655.1 Armatimonadota bacterium
AGACGAAAGCCACATACCGCCGCGCTTCATCAAGGGGTACGAAATCGGCGGTGGGCCGTGGCTGATGGGAATGTGCCTGGAGCCGGCGGCAGTATACGAGTCCTGGTGTCACCAGCGCGGTTACGTATGCATGATTCACGACACAGGCGGCAGGGCCGTAAAGGTAGGGGACAGTTTCGAGACGCTACATCTTGTTGGATTCTTCGACTCCGTGGGCGAGGCCGAGGCCGTCTTCGACAAGTACGCCGGCGCCAGGTCTTTGCAGGTGTCGGCGCAGGGCTGGCGGGTAGTGCGCTGATTGCCCGGGGGGCGTGACGGACAATGGCCAGCCTTTGCGCCGCCTGCCAAACCTGTGTCTGATCGCCCCAGGGGGTGCGGCACAATGAGCAGTCGCCGGGCGGGTTGGGCGCGTCCAGGGATACGTAATGGTCGTGCCTGGTCAGCTTTCGGGACGGTTTTGGTACTGTTTGGGGCAGGTTTGGGTGCGGGGAACTCGCCGGCTGCCCGCGCTAATCAGCCAACCACGAAAGACACGCCGTCTCTGAGCGATGAGGCCTTGGCTAAGGTAATCCACGAACGGGCACTGTGGGAAAACAATACCCTGGGCGTCACGGACAAAATACCGCCGCCGTGGAGGGCAATGGTGGTACGTGGCAGGGCCGTCGAGTGCTGGGGGCGGACGTATGACTATGAGGGTAGCTTACTGCCGAGGCAGGTTACCAGCCAGGATGCGGAGATCCTGGCCGCGCCCATTGTGCTTGCGGCGCGCGTGGGCCAGCGCGAAGTCGAGTTTCGCCAGGCTTTCGACCAGAAGCTTTCAGCCGCCCCGAACCAGGTGGACATTGACGCGACCGCTATGGCCGGGGGCCTGCGCCTTCAGGCCCGCTCGCATATCGAGTACGACGGTTGTGTGCGCGTGGAACTCTCCGTAAGCCCCGTGGACAAGCCGGTACTCTTAGAAGGCCTGGAATTGCGGATACCTGTGCGGCCCGAAAGGGCCCTGTACTACCACTGGTTTGAGGCCACGCGGGACCCGAAACTAACCAACGCCGGGGCGCTGCCGAAAACCGGCCTGCGCTCCCACTTCAAGCCCCTGTTATGGCTGGGCGATGACGACCGGGGCTTTTGCTGGTTCTGCGAGGCGCCCAGGGACTGGCAGATAAGCAGCAAAGAAAGCTTGTTTGAGGTGCGGCGCGAGGGGCAGGCGGTAGTGATGGTGGTGCGGATGATGGACCGGCCGTATGTGATAGCGCGGCCCTGGCGGGTGGTTTTCGGGCTGATGGCGACGCCGGTGCGGCCAATGCCACCCGGCTGGCGCGACTGGCTCATACCGCTCAATATCACCAATCCCTGGAGCGCCTGGCACACAGGCTTCTTCAATAACGCAGGCGGGACGGACGACCCAGGCACCCGGTATCCGCTCGACCCGCAGGCTATTAGAGATGCCGTGCAACGGTGGCAGCGGCGCGGCCAGCCCGTGCCCTTGCTGCCCATGCGCGAGCCCATGCGGGTCATGCCGTACTCGCAGATAGTTTTCTGGTCTGGCAAGCACCGTGACGGGACGCCGTCGCCGGAAATAAAAATCTTTGGGCCGGAATGGTCCAACCGCAATCAGCCGCCCGGCCCGCGGCGAGAGGCTGACGCGGACATCCCTCTGAATGAGTACTACTGGGTCTGCCCCGCTTCGAGCTTTGCGCAGTTCTACATCTACCGTTTCAA
>JANZZA010000289.1 GCA_026419655.1 Armatimonadota bacterium
CTGTCCAGCAGGCCTCCGGCCACGGTTTGCTTCTTGCTTTGAAACATCGTTACGCGTCCCACGACAAGGACATCAGCAGGCAAGAGCGTTCCAAGCTCGCGCGGCTCCTCGGAGCGGTCCACCAGGCCGCTGATGTCCAGCGCCTGCTCGCCGAGGGTCTGGCTAAGGTTGGCGCGGTCAACGACTTCCACGATGTCGAGCTTCATGAGTTCCTGGGCGATGAGGTCGGGGAGAGCAGCACTCAGATTCCAGTCTCCGCCAGTCCAGCCGGACCTGTCGTCAAAGGGCGCGAAGGCAACGCGCAGCCTGCGGCCCGGCGCGCCGGCCCCGGCGTCCTCTGTAGCGGTTTCGCTAGCTACCGTCGTCGCCTCGGTGGGGCCACCGGTCAGTTCCCCTACGCAACCAAGTATCTTAGGAGCCAGTCGGCGCGCTGCTGCAGCAAGAGCCTTGGTGGTAGCCAGATCTTGTGCGGCGTCAGCACCCGACTCAGTGACGCTGTCGGCCAATAGTATTTCGCCTGTTGGCGGCACCAGGACTCTTACCTCGACCAGCCCTCGTGCCGTGTAGAGGTTTTCAAAGCGGCTGGCCGGCTCACCGAACCCTCGGCCGATGATGAGCACGTGGGCGCCAAACCTCTCGACCAAGCTCCGCGCCTGCGCGCCTGTAGGGTCCGCCATTACTTGCCCCGCCACCGACCAATCCCGCACCGACGCTGCCTGGGCCTGGTCAACGCACCTGTAGCCCACGCTCGTCAACGCTTTTATCAGTTCAGTCTCCGCAGCAGTGGTCTTCCCCGTCCCCTCGAATGGCTTAAGGCGCTCCGGCACAACAACGAGCAGGACGACGTCGGGGTAACGCGGGATGCCTGCCGCCATGGCCCCGCTCCCCTCGAAGTCTTGCGTCGTACCTTCTTGCGCCGTTGCAGTTTCTGCTTCGGCCGGCGTGCCTTCCTGCTGACCGACGGCTGCCCCGGTGCATACGACCATTAGGGACGCCATCAACACGATGAAATAACCAAACGGCTGCGCTTTCATGGCCTGACCTCCCCTCCTGGGTGCCATCACCGGGAAGCTTGGTACCCCTGGAATACTACTACGTATTATAGCAGCTCCAGGCTCGTGTGGCCAGTCTGCCATGGGCCCGCCCACACGACAAGCCCCTGGTGGCGGTCACTTCTCGAGCCGCTATAACCCCCAGTGTCTCGCAGCATGTTCTGGGCCCGCCCGACTTCCGGAACGGATACAACGCCGGGGGCCATGGCCCCACGCCAACAAGGCAGTCCCAGACGCGTTCGCAACAAGTGACTGTTGCAAAACCCGGTGTCGGCGTGCCCAGACCCAGGAAATTGCACACGGCTGTGTAACTGACCTTGTTCCCGCGGCTCCTCCTGGCAGCCGAAAAAAGCTGCTTTTGCAACAGTCTCCAATAAAGCTCCTTGGAGCTTCACGCTAAGCCAGGTGCTTCACAAGGAACTCAGTGGTAACCCAAATAGCCTGGGTCTGCCAGGGGATGCTGCTGAAAACGTGGTCGGCGCCCTCGACCAGGTGGAGGGTCGCGCGATGGCCGAGGACGCAGCGGTACTCGTGGGCATGGGAGAGAGGCACGGCCTGGTCGTTGGTGCCGTGGACGATAAGCGCCGGGCCGGTGTAAGCGGCCACTTCTTTCACGGGGACGGTCGTGGCCAAGCTTTCCAGTAAGTCTGGGCCGATAGCGATGCCACCCAGGTCGCGGGTGCCGTCCGGAAGCATCGGCGGAGCAGCTTCAGGGTCGCTCAGCCGCACCAGCAAGCCATCAAAGCGCGCCACGGGCGCCCAGAGCACGAGAGCTGCTATGCGTCCCTGCCCGCTCCGGGCCACTGAGTCACGGCCGGCCAGGCACGCGGCCACGGCCCCGCCCATGCTAAGCCCGAGCACAGCAATGCGCCCTGCGTCCACCTCTGGACGGCTAATCAGGTACTGCAGCACTGCTTCCGCGTCGGCTATCTCTGTGTCGAGGGTCATTTGGGAAAAAGCCGGCTCACTCTCGCCGGAGCCGCGAAAATCGAAGCGCAGTGCCGCTATGCCTGCGTCGGCAAAGGCACGTGCGGCCTCGACGAAAAGAAAATGGGCCTCGCCGCGATGGCCTGTAAAACCGTGGCAGAGCATCACTGCCGGCACCGGCCCGTCACTTTCAGGCAGATGAAAAGACGCCGCCAGGCATCCGCCCGGCGTCTCAATCCATAAGAGTTCATGAGGGGGCACCATGCACCGTTTCCTCCCGGCTGCCTGCTCTTGGGTTCACTACGCCGTCCGCCTGGGTGAGCAGCGACAGACCCTCAGCCGGCGGATTGACCATCCCGCGCCACGCGCCTGCTAATCGCCGTGCGGGCAAGGACAACCCTGCTCCCGAGTAGTCATCCGCTGGTCAGCCTCACTATGGATGGCGCGGCTAAGAGAATGACTTGTACGCCGCTGGCAAGCAGGAGTTCATTCGGCAACGGGGGCCCGCAGCGGCGGTGGTTCAATGCCAAAGTCGCGGATGGTGAACAGGGACCGCAGCTCCACGCCATGGGCGCCAAGATTCTCCCGCCCGCCCTGGAGGCGGTCTACCATTGCCGCCACGCCCAGCACCTCTGCGTTGACTTCGCGCCGGAGTGCCTCTATGGCTTGCAGGGACGACCCGCCGGTTGTAATCACGTCTTCAAGGACGACTACGCGGGCGCCTTCTGAAAGCGGCCCCTCTACCTGCTTGCGGGTGCCGCGCTCCTTGGCTTCCTTGCGGACGATAAAGGCGTCCAGGGGGCGGCCTTCAGCGCCGGCGAGGGCTGCTATGGCCCCGGCGATGGGGTCGGCGCCGATGCTCATCCCGCCGACCGCCTCAACCGGCCAGTCCTCGATTAGCTTCATCAGCAGCCGCGCCAGAAGATACAGGCCCCGGCTGTGCAGGGTAATCTGCTTGCCGTCTATGTAGTAGGTGCTACGCTGTCCGGACGCGAGGACGAAGTCGCCAAACCTCAACGCACGGGTCGCAATAAGCTCGCGTAGCTCTTCTTTCTCGGCCTGGAAATCCTCAATGGTGCCCACTGTTCTGCCCCCGTGACGGCTCGCACCCATGCGCAGTTTTTCTGGGGGAAACCCCTTGGAAAAGGGGTCTCCCCCCTACCCCCCTCCCAAACTTTTCCATGCTGTTTCCACCGCGCACGCCTTTACTGCCCCGGCGTTCCCATCCACATCCGGGCCATTGCCACCGCCGCCGGATCCGTCAGAAGCTCGTAGAGGTCGCGCCAGTCGTATGGTTCATTTCCGGGCGCGGGTACCTCAAGTTCTTCGAGCAGTCCCATGGCCCTGATAACTCGCGCTCCGTACTCGACGTCCGCGCCGTTTTCCCAGTCTTCTGGTGCCACGTATCGCGCCTGCGTGACCACTTCGAGCACCGCGTCCACTATGGCGTCAAATTCGGGACTGTCGGGGTCTACGTATTGGGCTACGAAATCGTCAGTGAACTGCACCTTGACGTTGCGGTACCGTTTGCTGCGCTGGAATTTGATGGCATTGAGGAAATCAACGGCGTCGGCGATAAGGACGGCATCATGGTGCATGGCCTCGGCACGATATTCACGCGGCATAGCCCGCAGCGCTGGGCCGTCGGGCTGCCAGTAGACCAGGCTGCGCTGGGGCTCGCTCAGCAATCGCCGAAAAGCCACGAGGTTCTCGGCCATGGCGCGAGTCAGGTTAGCATCCACCTCTTCAGCGCTGGCCAGGAGTTTTCGTGCGGCGTCGGCAACCTTGGCGGGTATCGGCTGGCCCTGGCTCAAGGCTGCCTTCACCTGGCTGAGTATCCCCGGCGCATCCGCAGCCACTTCCGCCTGCTTAGCCTGTGCATTTTTTACATCAACTTCGATTTGCGCCAGCAGCTCGCCCATCGCGGCGGCTTGCTCCGCGGTCAGGTCCAGGTCTTGGAACAGCCACATCAGCTCAAGCTGGCGCATGGCCGATAAGAATTCGTCGGGCAGCCGGGCCGGTGCGGTGTCCCGCGGCTGGCCGGCGACAGCGGCGACTGCCAGCAGCGTCTCGGGGGTCTTGAGCCATTCCAAAAAGGCATCCCACGTCAGGGCCGGCGGGACGGCCGGCCCGGTCTCGCCAAGGGCCTGGCCGACGTGCGTCAACAGTTCCGCCCGCTGCGTCGTGAAGGCCTCAACGGGAAGGTTCATCAGTTCATCAAGTACGGCCAGAACCGTCGCGGTGAGAGGGTCGGCCGCCACAGGTTCCTGGGCGCCCAGACGGCGAGCAACCCGCTCCGCCTCTGCAATCCGCACTATCGCATAATCATCGGCCATTAGAAGCCGCAAAGCCTCGGCCGTCTGGAGGATGAACTCAGGCGCGCTGCGGCAGCCATCCAGGCGGCGCTCCATGTCGCGCCGCCGCTCCGCTGCCTGTGCGTCTTCCACGAGGCC
>JANZZA010000322.1 GCA_026419655.1 Armatimonadota bacterium
GACGGCATACGGGCGGAGAGCGCTGAGCAGAAGCTGGCTATGGTTGCGGAGGCTCTCGCACGCTGCCCGGAGCGCCTGCTCATCAGCCAGGACGCTGGATGGTACAATGTGGGCCAGCCGCGGGGCGGCCAGATTGCACCCCTGGACTGGCTGCCGCGCAGCTTTGTGCCCATGCTGAGGGCCGCCGGGATAACGCAGGAGCAATTAGACCGGCTACTCGTCGCCAACCCCGCAACCGCTCTCGTCATTCGGCGGCCGGGAGAATAGTCCGGGCAAAATCTACTCTCGCGTGAGGTGACAGGCTCATGAGCGCCCTTGGGACCGTATGGAGCAAAGACCACATCCAGCGCACGCTGCGCGCCGAGCAGGCTTATCCCGTGCCGTGCGCGACGCTATACGCAAACCTTTACGTGGGCCCGCTCGTGCCGGGCAAGCTGGCGGAAGTTTACCGCGAGCTCGCGGCGGGCGAACGAGAAATCAGCCTCACCCTCGACCAGGAGCTGGAAGCCCAGGTCGAGGCTCTTTTTCGGGCATGGGAGATTTTCGACCCACCGTTTGCGTGGGTTTACGGCCTGCCCTTTGCGCCCCTTTCGGCCTATGAGGGTGTGACAGTGCGCCTGAGCGAGGATGCGTGTGTGCGACGGGCGGGCGACGGGAAGGAAACTGACCTGTTGCAGCCCCCGCAGTCGTCGTTGACTCATACCTGGGACTGCGGCCGCCTGCCATCTGTTGAAGAGATAGACCAGCTTCTCCCGGCCGTGGATGCCAGTGGGATGATAGCTGCAGGGTGCCACGAGCTGGCCAGACGCTTTGCGGAACGCTGTGCTGGGCGGGCGTGGCTGGTGTCGCCTGTGCCAAGCCCTTACGAGATGCTTCACGTCCTTGGCTTCGTCGGCATGATGGAAGTGCTGCGCAAGGACCCGCCGCTGGCCGATGCAATGATCGAGCGGAGTTTCCACAATGGTCTTCAGATGGCCGAGGTGTACCGCGCGGCCGGCATTGACGGAACTTTCACCGAGGAATGCTGGGCGTCGAGCGACCTTATCTCCGTCGCCGATTATGAGCGGTTTGCCGCCGACGCCGACAGACGCCTTATCGCAGCTCTCAAGTCCATGGGCTTTGACGTGCTTTTCCACATGACCGGCGGCATCGAGGGCCGGCTGCCTTTTATTCGAGAATACGGCGCCGATGCTGTGGCGCTGGAGGACAGCAAGAAGGGTTTTGTCGTTGACCTGGGCGAGGTGCGGCGCGAGCTTGGTGACGGGGTAACGTTGTGGGGCAATATCAGCCCGGTGGTCGTGCGTGATGGCCCGGCGGAGCGGATAGAAAAAGCAGTGCGGGAAAATTTCGCCGCCGCCGGGCCGCCCTACGTCGTATCCTGCGGCAGCCCCCTGACTCCCGATACGTCCGTTGAGAACGTAAACGCTCTACTCAGGGCAGCAGAGAGCCTTCCCGACGGCTAGTCACGTCGTCCGCGGCTGTACCAGCGCTTACGAACGGCGAGAAAAAATTTGGGAACGGGGTCTGGGGAAGAACTTTTTTCAAAGGGTTGCCCCCAACAGGGGGAGCCCCCTTTGGGCAAAAAGCGGGGTTTCCCCTGCCCCCCCTCCCCGTAAATGCTCGTGCTCGTGGGCGGGTATGCACAGACACCAGACCGGTGGGGGGCAGGGCGGGTGATGGCTGTGGGGGCCAGATCTTTTGGGTGGGCCGGATTTTTCGGCACCAATAGGTACCCGCAGGGCGC
>JANZZA010000326.1 GCA_026419655.1 Armatimonadota bacterium
GGGTGAGCCACAGGGCAGTGCACAAACGCACAAAGTTGTCTACTTGAGTAACCCGCACCCCTCCACAAAACCGCCGGGCGTAGCGTATAATTGTCCCTACCTCGTTCCGCATTACTTGCTGCCTCCTTTGCTGTAGTTTCCCTGCCTATTCGCCAAAGGAGGCAGCATGACTCCTTCCCTGCGTTCAAAAGTGGGTAAACCTCAGCCATTTTTTGAGGTTTCCGCAGCCCGACAGGGGCAAAGGAAAAACCTGACGCAGCAGGCCCATGCCAGCCGGGCCCCTCCCGCCCCAAGTCCCGCAAGCACCAGAGCACGGCGGCGACCTTTTCCCGACCGGCCAGCCCGGCTGGGGAGTATCACCCGCGGCGGGGCTTGCATGGCCCGGCGGCGTTGTATGGCACGGTTTCGAATTCCCAGGCCGCGCCGCCAAGCTGCCCGGCGACCCGGCCCTCGCGCTCCGCCAGTGGTATTGGCCTCAGCCTGTGCGGCCGGCGTGCTTGACCCGCTGCCCAGGGAGCGCCGCGAGCGGGCCGACGTCTTTCTCGGCCCCCGCCCGGTAGCACGCCCGTTCGACATACACCGCCAGCCCGCTTCCTTATCCCGCCGCGGCCGTGAAGAGCTCACGCTCTCACTTATGCAGGCCTGGCGACGCCAGCAATGTCCGCGTCGTGCAGAGGTCTGCGTCCTGGATTGGTCAGGGCCGGGTCATGGACGCGAGCGCGGAATGCGCGGGGCGCCAGAAGAGGGGGAGCCGGATGAAGCCTCAATCCCTTGTTCATCAGGGCTGGGTTTTGGACTCCCCCTCTTTTCAAGGGCCGCCAGGACGGGCTTCCTGGCCCCATTTGCGGAAACCTCTCTTTTTTGCCCTCCAGCCGGCCTCTTTTTGGTGCCTGCCAGGGCCCTCCTGAGAGGCCAGAAAGCCCGATATTTCGGCGCAAATTATAGATTGCGGAAACCTCCCCTGTCAAGACCCATTTTTTGAGGTTTCCGCAGCCCGGGAAGCCGGGGCGGGAGGCATCAGGTCCTTGGGTGAGGTAGTGAAGACAAGTCTTTTTGGGCGGGGGGCATGATGCTCTGTTAGCGTCGGATTCCCCTGCTCGGTTGAAGCTCGTGCGGGATACAGTTGGCCTCCATGCAGGCCAGAGGGGGCGGAGGGGGCTTGATTCAAATGACCCACACTTCTGGCTCCCACCACGGCTGCGGGTCTTGCTTGCCCAGGCGCAAGACTTTCTGCGCGCAGGCATTGCACACGGGGTAGATGCGGACGCTGTCCTCAGCGGGTTCGACGACCTTCTCCAGCCGCGCGAGGAGACGCTTGAAGGAGTGTTCATCGGCGGTTACCTCGAAGACGGAGAACTGCACGCGGTCGCCGTAGTCGTCAAGGATGGTGGCAAAGCGCAGGCGTCTTCGGTCGTCTGGGGTGTCGTACGCGACCAGGAATTTGTCCACGCTTGTCACCTGCCTGTTTAGGGCATGGAAAGACCAGAAACGGAGGGGATTTTCATCTCGCGGACCAGGTCCAGGGCTTGAAGGATTCGTCCTGCCCGAGGTAGACACGGGCGAGGTGGTCAACCTGGTCTTTTATGATGTTGCGGAGGCCGAGTTTGAGAATGGTTTGTTCCCAGTGGCGGAAGAAGGAGCGGAGAGCGTCTGGGGTCATGCGGACGCCGCCCTGCTCGGAGGGATGGAAGTCGTCGGGCGTGAGGATGCGGAGGTTGAAGAGGCGGACTGTAAAGCGGTCAACGACGGGTGCGCGGAAGACCTCGACCAGGTCGAGAGCGAGGCAGGGATGGCCGTAGGTTTCGCTGTGAAGAAAACCTACCCAGGGGTCGAACCCTCTGGCGTCGAGGGCTGAGAGCAAGTTGTCGGTGAGGAGGGTATAGCCGAAGGAGAGGGCGGCGTTGACTGGGTCTGGAGGGGGGCGTTTGCGCCTGCCCGGGAAGGAGATGCCGTCGGCGGCGAGCAGATGAGGAAAGGCAGCCCAGTAAGCGGCTGCGGCTTCTCCTTCGGCGCCGAGAAGGTGCGGGAGGTCTGGGGCGGCGGCTGCTTTGCGGGCGGCGGTATCAAGGGCCGAGGCGGCAGCCAGGAGTACGTCCTGGGGGCCAGGATTGTCGAGGGCATGGCGGAGGAGTACCTGGCGCTGGTTTTCAATTTTGGCCGCCACAATGGCTTTGCTGAGGGTCAGGCAGAAGGCCGGGTCGCGGTCTCTGGTAAACTGGGCAAGTCTGAGGGCGGCATTGCGCGAGACAGGAGGCACAAGTTTACCCCGCAGGTCGCCGTCTGGGGAAATAAAGGCAAAGGACACGCCGGCGCGGAGGAGGGCGGTGAGGGCCTGGGAGGTGACCTGAACGGTCTCGAGCAGAACGATACAGGAGAGGGCAGAGGTCTCGGTTTCGAGAAGCACCTCTCCCTCTTTCTGCACGACGATCTGCTCGCCGCGCCTGGCGATGGTGGCGCCGTGCTCGACTACGTAAAGGCTGGCCACAGGCAAAAGGCAGCTACTCGGCCAGGAGCCGGCGGAGGTGTTCGAGACACCAGGCGCGGTGGGAGGAGGTGGTGCAGGTGGTGGTGAGCTTTATCTCCAGGCCGAGGTTGCCGTCGCTGTGGATGAGCAGGATTTCATCGAGGCGCTGGGTGGCGCCAGGTTTGACGCAGCTCCTGGCAGTGTCGACGAACTTGACGTTCTCCACGCGGGTGACCCAGTCGAGGAGGGCCAGTCGCTCCATGCGCTGGCGGCTGCCCTTTGGGGCGTGGGGCATTTCGGCCTCTTTGATGTGGAGTTTGGCCGGTGCAGCAAGGTCGGAAGGAGGCGGCTTCTCGGCGTTTTCGGGCGGCTGGAGTTCGAAGCCCTGGTGCATGACTTCAAGGATGGGGCTGAGGGCGACGTATTCCACGCCGTCAATGGTTTCGCGGTCGAGGAGCTGCCATATGCGGTCGTCAACGTCGGCGCGGGGCACTTCGGCGACAGGCAGGTGGTCCTCACCGGAAAGCCGCTTGAAGAGCCAGTAGTGTTCGAGCCAGAGGCTGCGGTCGAAACTCACAGGAAGAGGGGGCATTTCGATGCAGTACGGGAACTGCTCGAAGAGGTAGACGACGGGGACGTGAAGGGCCTGGCCAAGGAGGCCAGCGAAGCTTATCTGGGCTTTGTAGCCGCCCGTGGCGTCAATGAGGCGGAGGGCAGCAGGCTGGCGGCGGTGGGCATAAGACAGACACCAGGCCGCGAGGCGGACGAGATTGCGCAGGCCGGTGTGGGCGAAGCGCTTGGGGTCGGTGTGCTGGAGGCCCTCGATGGTGCGGCAGTTGACCGCACAGACGCTGTCCCAGTGCTCGAAGTAGTGCTTGAGTACGCGGCCAGACCACTCGCCTTCGGGAGTGTCGGAGACAAGCAGGCACAGCTCAACGGGCGGCTCTACGCGGACGGCAGAATTCTCCCGGCCGTTGAGGAGGTAGTTGATGGAATTAATCTCGGCTCCGCAGACGCGGGCGGCGGGATCTTGCTGGCGCAAGAAGGCACTAGCCTGATGGAAAGCCTCCTCTGCCTCGCGGTCGGTGGCCGGCTGGTCCGGGCGCCAGGCCAGCTCGCGGCGGAGATTGGTGAGCATTGATGTGCCGACGGTGGCAACGATGAAGGTGTTGAAGCCGCTCATTGGCTAAAGCTCTCCAGTAGGTCCTGGGGTATAACACAGGGCACGGCCAGGGTGAAACAACACTGGATGGCTTCCGGCATGGCAGGAGCAATGCCTTCTACGGCGCGGCCGTAAATGGGCCTGGGCGGGCCGTCGGTAAGAAAGACAGCACCGGGTTCGAACTGGATGAGGGGCCGCTTGAAAGGATTGCCAGCACCTGCGTTTTCGCCAAGCTTTCCGTACTTGATGCGAATCTTCCAGCGGCCGCGAGTTGGGTCGTTGCGGGCGGGACAGTAGGAAGACAGAGAAACGAAGGCGTTGGCCTCAGGCAGCGGCGCGAAGCCATCGTAGGGCTGGACGTCGAGGACCTCAAAGGCACCGACACCGGTGGACTTGTCACGCCCGAAACCCACCTTGGACAGCTCGCAGAGCATCTCCGGGACTTTCGCGTCCCAGGGTGCGTCGGCACGCAGGAATACCGAAAGGGGCAGCACCCCATCCCCGGCAGCGGGGGCGGAGAGTCTGGTTGAGAACAGATGGCCTTCAAGGGCTTCGGGCGGCCCGGCCTCCTCAGCAGGCTCGGTTTCAGGGCCAGTGGTGGTGCCAGTCAGGCGATTGATGGAAGCGTGAAGGACCTGGAAGTCCCGCCAGGGGTTGTCAGGTGGTTCCCAGTCGCTCACCTGGCCGCGGCGAAGGGCCTGAAAATCAGACTCGGAGACGAACTGGGCCTTTTGCTTGCGCTTGGCCTGGGCGTACTCCTGGGCTGTCGAAGGCCTTTCGTTTGCGGTTTCGCCAGGTTGCTTGGGAGCAGGGAGCACAGGCAACAAAGGCCGCGGCAAATAGCCGTCCGGGAAGGCGTCGGAAAGAACAAAAGGCGGCCGGCCTTGGCGGAAGGGGCGAAGGAAATCCTCAATGGTCATTCCCGCACGGCCGTAAGCTACGTGCCAGGCAAGATGGCCGAAGATGGTGTCCGACTGCCACGGCGTGCCCACGGGCGACAGCAGCCGGAGGCGAATGCGATGGTCCTGCACGGTTCAGGTCACCCTCTAGCTGCTGCGAAGCTCCTCGGCCTTGCGGCGAAGGAATTCGTGCATGGGAGTGCCATCCTCGGCCACGATTAGCACTTCGCCATAGCCGCGGGAGCCGGAACCGCCGAGGTAGTGCTTAGAGAGCAGCTCGAAACCCTCGGCGAGGAAGTCGTAATATTCGGCAACGTTGTCGCCATCGAAAACGCGGAGGGAAAAGGAGAAGTTGAAGTCGCTGCCGGCTGGTATGCGCTCCATGGTGCGCGGCCCGATGCGTCCATAGGCCAAGCCCTTGTTGCGGTCAATGAGCACTTCGGTCTTGATTTCCGAGTCTGTGCCACCTTGCTGCCACGCCCCAAGTGTTTCCTCAGTAGGCTGGCAGTCACGAAAGACGAGTCGGGAGGGTGTCCTTATGTTTTGGGCCTTTCCGCATCCGAAAAGCTGACATACGAGGCACTCACCGCAGGTACAGGGCAGGCCAGTTTGCTGCGTGTCACTGCAGTACTTCAGTTCGAGGAGAGAACGGATTTTGCCCTTCACTGAGGAGCCAGGGACGTAGGGAACATTGGTGATTGGGTGGCGAATGATGGGATTGTCAGTCTCACCGATTGAGACGCCCTCTTTTGAGCCACCGATGCGAAGACCACTGCCGAGGACCTTCAGCTTTCCCCGGAACTCCTGAATGTAGGACATCTTCATTACACTCACCCCCCTATCTGTCGGGCATATAGCAGAAAACGTTCTTCAAGTATTCGAACAGGCCCAGCATCTCGCGCGGTGCCGCAAGAGCCAGATCTCGATGCCTGTCGAAGAAGTCCTGTAGCAAGTGAGGAAGCATGCCTCGGCCGACCTGGCGGGCGACGCGCTCTACGTACATTTTGTTGAAACGTTCCTTGGCCGTCGGAAAGTCGAGGCGGCCCGCCTGGAGTGGCCCAGCAAAGCTTTGGAAGGCAACAAAGACGGATCGCAGGCCTTTGGAGCTGACACCTGCACGGGCCAGTTCCTTGGCCAGTTCTCTGGGCAGGTCGTAGAAGAGCTCCTGGCGCAGCTTGCCGTCAGGGCCGTAAAAGCTGTCGAGGACGAACTTGGCTGGCAGCTCCCTGGGTGGCTGCTGGCCTCCGCCGGCCTGGGGCCGCTGTTGGCTGGCGCCCTGGGGCCGCTGCTGGCCACCGGCCGATGGGCTGCGAGGGGGCGGCTTGGACTGGCCAGAGCCCCCACCCCCAGCCAGCCGGCGAAAATCCGGATTATCTCCCAGCTTCACTGTTATCCTCACCTCCCCTATCGCTTCTCGCTCCATTAAGAGCGTACTCGCAGATGAGCCGCAGCAGCGGCATGTCTGCGCTGTTGGGCATGGCAAGCGCCTGCACCCAGGAGAGG
>JANZZA010000331.1 GCA_026419655.1 Armatimonadota bacterium
AGATGTGTATAAGAGACAGGCCGAAACTAAACGTTATGCTGTTCCGGACTAAGTGAAGGAGTTCACAAACTCTATGCACGAGCACTCTATGGCCGACGCCCTAGTCGCCACAGTTGAGCATCTACGTCTGGAAGCCGGCGCTCAAAAAGTGTGCAAAGCTGTACTTCGCGTCAGCGAGTTGTCCTCTCTGACCCCGGATGCATTACAGATGATGATTGACCACGCCGCTGAGGAAATGGGGGTACACTCTTTTCCCATTGAAGTTATCTGCGACGGGCTTCTTGGCCATTGTCCCTCCTGCGGAGTCGTCGTTCTGACCGACGAGCTGGCTTGTTCACGTTGCGGCGCTCAGGGGATCATGCCAGCGGCTGACGAGGCCATACTCGTGGTTTCCTGCGATTTTGAATAGAGGTTTTTCGTGAGACGCGTGAGGCCTGGCGAGTCCTCGCGCGGCAGGCGCTTCTGGGGGCAGAGAAAACTGTTGCGTTTCGGATGTTGGAGCCATCGTTAGATGGGCCGACGAACAAGGTGGCGTGTAACTGTCACCGGCATCGTCCAGGGCGTGGGCTTCCGTCCCTTTGTCCATCGCCTTGCTGTTGCCCTCGGCTTGGGCGGCCACGTGCACAATTTCACCGGCGGCGTTCATATTGAGGTGGAGGGGCCGGACGAAAAATTAGCTCGGTTTATTGAGCGTCTTCGCCGCGAGGCACCTCCGGCTGCTGCTATCCGCGCTGTCACATGGCAAGAGATACCGCTACTTGGCCAGGATTATTTCGTCATCGCAGCCAGCCAGACGGCCGACAGCACCGTGCTTTGCCCGCCGGACATTGCTATATGCTCCGACTGCCGCCGTGAGCTTGCCGAGGCTACCAACCGCCGGTACCGACATCCTTTCATCAACTGCACCAACTGCGGCCCCCGATTCACGCTGATCCGCTGCCTTCCTTATGATCGCGTCAACACTTCCATGGCAGTCTTTGAAATGTGCGAGGACTGCCACCGGGAGTACGAAGATATATCTGACCGGCGCTATCATGCGCAGCCCGTATGTTGCCCAAACTGCGGGCCCGTGCTCTGGCTTGCCGATTCTGAAGGCGCTTGTCTTGCTTCGGGCGAGGAGGCTTTGAGGCGGGCCAGAAACATGCTCCGGGCCGGCGAGATATTGGCCGTGAAGGGCCTGGGTGGATTTCACCTGGCTTGCGATGCCACTAACGAGACGGCGGTGGCGGAGCTTCGCCGGCTCAAGAACCGCTGGGTAAAGCCCCTGGCTGTCATGGCAGCCAGCGTCGAGGCGGTTGAGCTTTTCGCGCATCTGACTGAGGATGCCAGGCGGCTGCTTGAGTCTCCGGCGGCACCGATTGTCCTCCTTCCCAAGCGTCTGCCCGAGCGGCTAGCCCCTTCCGTGGCGCCTGACAGCCCGGATTACGGCGTTATGCTGGCCTATACGCCGGTTCACGTTTTGCTTCTCGGGCAGTGGCCTGCGGACCGCCAGGGCAGGGTGGTGTATGGGGGAGAGGGAGCACAGGAAGGTTTTCTGGCCCTGGTGATGACCAGCGGCAACATGAGCGAGGAGCCAATCTGCACGGCAAACGAGGAAGCTTTTGGGCGGTTAAAGGGCGTTGCCGGGGCCTTCTTGGTACATGATCGGGACATTTTGGTCGGGGGCGATGATTCAGTGGTGAGGGTAAGTGAGGCAGGGCCGGTTATGATTCGCCGGTCGCGGGGTTACGTGCCGCGCCCCGTGTTGTTGCCGCTAGAATCACCGCCTGCCGCGGGCGTGGGCGGCCATCTGAAGAACACTTTTTGTCTTGCGAAGGGCGCTTTCGCTTATCCCAGCCAGCACGTGGGAGACCTGGACAGGGCGGAGACCCTCGAGTATTTCGAGCGGGGCCTGAGCAGGCTTGAGGAATTGCTTGAGATATGCCCGGAAGTCGTCGCCTGTGACCTGCACCCTGACTATCTGAGCACTCGCGTTGCCGAGAAACTTGCGGCGGAGCGCGGACTTGGCCTCGTGCGCGTCCAGCACCACCACGCCCACTTTGCCGCCTGCCTGGCCGACAATGGCATGACCGGCCCAGCGGTTGGGCTAATCTGTGACGGCACGGGCTACGGCGAGGACGGGACTATTTGGGGCTGCGAGATATTAGTGGGTGACCTGGCGGGCTATGAGCGCGTAGGCCACCTGCGCTACGTCGGCCTGCCGGGCGGTGAGAAGGCCATAGAGGAGCCGTGGCGGGTGGCTGTGGGGTGGTTGGCGGATGCTTTTGGGGCGGATTGGGGTCACTGGCCGCTCGCGGGACGCAGGCTGGTCGAAGCAGTGGGTCCGCAGCGGGCTGAGGCTGTAATCACTATGCTGAGGCGGGGGATCAACTGCCCTCATGCTTCGTCGGCAGGGCGGCTCTTCGACGCTGTTGCGGCTCTGCTGGGCTTAAAGCTGGTGGCCGACTACGAGGCCCAGGCGGCAATGGCCTTGGAGGCCCACGCAGCGGCTGCTTTAGGCGCGCGGACATGGGTTACTCCAGACGCCCACGCGGCGACGGCCTCGCAAGCCCAGGCAGCTAGGGCTTTAGAGGGCGGGCTGGCGACGTCTTTGGAGGGCCGGGCGTGCCGGCGGAGCCGAGAGCCTGCGGCATACGAATTTGAGATTGACGAGGAGCATGTGGGCGAGCACACGCTTCTGGTCATGGACCCGCGGCCCATTTTCGGCCGGATCTGTGGAGACCTGGAGGCCGGAGTGCCGATTGAGCTTGTAGCAGCGCGGTTTCACGATACCTTCGCAGCCATGCTGGTTGCTGGTGCAGAAGCTGCTGCGCAAATAAGTGGCCTGCAAATGGTCGTATTATCGGGGGGCACTTTCCAGAACCGGCTGGTGCTTGAGAAGACCGTGGAGCGGCTGGGGGCGGCGGGGCTGCAACCGGTGTGGCATCGCGACCTGTCTCCAAATGACAGCGGGCTTTGTGTGGGGCAGGTAGCGGTAGCTGCGGCACGGCTGGCCGAGGGTGCCCGACTGACGGAGCGGGAAAACCGAGCCGGCCGGGAGACGAGATAGCCATGTGTTTGGCGGTGCCGGTGGAGATAATAGAGATTTCCGGAAAAGAGGCTGTCTGCGCGGCCGGCGGCGTGAAGATACGGGCGCGACTGGACTTGCTTGAGGATGCAGCCGTGGGCGATTGGGTACTGGTTCATGCGGGCTACGCAATCACCAGGGTGGATGCAGAAGAAGCGCGGGAGACATGGGAGTTTCTGAAGGAGGCGGCGGAGCGTGCCGCTGAGTGAGGCTGGTGCCGTACGGGTCAATGAGTTGGCCAGGCGGCTGGCGGAAGCGGGTGGGCGCCTGGAGCGGCCTGTGCGGCTGATGGAAGTTTGCGGCACCCATGCTCACGTCGTGGGCCGCTATGGTCTGCGCCAGCTCTTGCCGCCCAACGTGGACCTGATAAGCGGGCCTGGCTGCCCGGTGTGTGTGACTACCGGCGGGCAGGTCGAGATGGCCCTCCAGCTAGCACGCTGCGGGCTGACGGTGGCGACTTTTGGCGACCTGGTGCGCGTGCCGGGGCCGAGCGGGTCGCTGGCCGATGTGCGCGCCAGCGGTGCCGACGTGCGGGTCGTGTACTCGCCCCAGCAGGCTCTGGACATTGCCCTTGAGGAGAGCGGGCGAGAGGTTGTGTTCGTGGCCGTAGGTTTCGAGACTACTGCCCCTGCCGTCGCTGCTGTTGCGCGCCAGGCCCTGCAGGCTCGCGTCAAGAATCTGAGTTTCCTGTGCCTGCACAAAACCATTCCGCCTGCCCTGGAGGCGCTTGTCAAGGATAAGGAAGTTGGCGTGGACGGGTTTTTGTGCCCCGGACACGTCAGCGTCATCATAGGCAGCGAGGCTTATCGGCCGCTGGCGAGCGACTACGGGGTGCCGTGCGTTGTGGCTGGTTTTGAGCCCACGGACATCATGTTAGGCCTGGCAATGCTCGCTGAACAGCTAGCCGACGGACGCTGCCAGGTCGAGAATGCCTATACGAGGGCTGTGAGACCGCAGGGCAATCCGGTGGCGCGTGCCGTCATGGACGAGGTTTTGGAGCCTGTGGATGCCGCATGGCGCGGACTGGGCGTAGTTGCGGCCGGCGGCCTGGCACTGAAGGAAAAATATCGCGGCCTCTGCGCAGCGGAGCGCTACAGGATCTCTGAGAGAGAAGCCGATGAACCGGCGGGCTGTCGGTGTGGGGAC
>JANZZA010000415.1 GCA_026419655.1 Armatimonadota bacterium
TCGGAGATGTGTATAAGAGACAGGAATAGGTAATTGATGCAGGCCACGGCCTCCTTGAGCGAGGCGCAGTTGCTAGTGCCTAGAGGCCTGTCCGGCTAGTAGTTCATGATACAGAGCCGCGATATCACGGGCCATTCTCTCGTCGGTGAACAGTTCACGGGCACGAGCACGCGCAGCCTCGCCTAGCCGCCGCCGAAAACCTTCGTCCACGAGCAGTCGCTCAATTGCTTCCGCCAGCGCCTTGCTGTCCCTCGGCGGCACTAGCAGGCCTGTCTCGCCGTCCAGTACCGCTTCGTCCACGCCCGGCAGCCGCGACGCTACAGTAGGTATGCCCAGGAAGGCCGCCTCGATGATGCACAGCCCGAAGCCTTCTATCTCGGTGGACGGCAGCACGTGCAAGTCCAGAACCTGCATCACGTCCAGGGCGTCCGTTCGCCAACCCAGGAAGACCACCTGGTCTTGCACCCGCAGCTTTCGGGCGAGTTCGCGAAGGTCTGGCAAGATTCGGCCGCTTCCGATGACCAGGCAGCGCAAATCGGGCCAGCGTGCCCGCAGGTGGGCCACTGCTTCTATAAGGTATCTGTGTCCCTTGCGCCATACCAGTCCGGCAAGTACACCGATAGGTCGGTCCCCGGGTTGCAACCCCAATTCGGCTCTTAGTTCGGCCACGGGCCTGAGGTGGTCGAAAGGCTCTGGTGGGATACCGTAGTAGATCACGCGCAACTCCTGGCCCTTTAGGCCCTGGCGCACCAGGTGGTTAGCGATGCCGTGAGTCCCAGCCAGGACGACCGTTGCGCCGCGATACCAGCGTGGAGAATTCATTCCGTGGACATGGCCAACGGACGGTGTGCCAAGCCGTCTGGCTGCGGCAATGCCGTGGATGCTGGCTGACGACAGGTGCGTGTGAATGATGTCCGCCTTCAGGCGTCTGGCGAGGTCGCAGATGCGTCCCACGGCCCATGGGTTTATCTTGCCGGCGATATTGAGCGGCTCGAAGGGAACCTCCAGCTCGGCTAGGTAGTCCAGGAAAAGCTGCTCTCGCGGCGGCCCGGCTACTACCACCCGGTGTCCCATACCGATAAGCCGGTGGGGAAGATTTGCCACGACCCGCTCGGCTCCGCCGAACCGATGGGGCGTGATAAGTTGTAGCACTGTGTATCGCTGTGTCATTTGCTGCCGTCCCGCAGAGATGGAGAACGGCCACGGTCACTTGGCTGCCCCATTGACCCGGTTCTGCCCTTAGCTGCCCAACAGTTGGGCTAAGGCTCCCCGATAAGCCGCAGCGAGGTCAGCCACCGAAGCAGCCAGGATTTCCGCGCCGCCCATGCTGACACAGAGACGTGCGTCAGCCGTCACCGTGCCCAGGCGTAGCGGTTCGACGCCGTGGCCGGCACAGATTTCTTCGAATCGCTGCTGCTGGCCCGCGACGACTTCGACAACGAAGCCCGTGCTTTCCGAGAAGAGCACTTTATCGGCGCGCAGGCCTTCACAGACACCGTTAATATCCAGGCACAGCCCCAGGCCGCGCGCTTCCAGGGCTGCCATAGCCATCTCTGCTGCCGCGACGATCATGCCACCGTCGCTTATGTCCTGGCAGGCCACCACGCAGCCGCTATCAATGGCGTCAATTACCGAGTAAATCATGCCACGCTCCAGGGCCCAGTCAATCTTTGGTACATTCGCCCCCAACCCTACACCCAGGGCTTGATAATAGGCCGACCCACCGAGCTCATCCTTCCGCGGCCCGAGAAGGTACATGCTATTCCCGGCCCTCTTTAACGCCATGGTGATGGCCTTGGAGAAATCTGGCATCGTCCCGACGCAGGCAATTATCGGCGATGGCGCCACTGCCCTGCCCGTAGCCGACTCGTTGTAGAGGCTCACGTTACCCGAGATGACCGGCGTTGCTTGGCCCGGATAGTCCTTTAGCCACAGGTTCCGGGCGGCATCGGCCAGGCCGCGCACAGCCTCGCGGAACTCCCAGAAGGCCTGCGGCTTTTCCGGGTTGCCAAAGTTGAGGCAATCTGTGATGGCTTGAGGTGTGGCACCGACTGCTGCGACATTGCGCAAGGCCTCTGCTACGGCCGTCGCCCCGCCCCAGTAAGGTGAAATCATGCCGTAAAAGGGATTGCCTGCCACCGCCAGGGCCATAGCTGCCGGAGAGCCGTCAAGTGGCGCAATGACACCTGCCCCTGCTTCTCCGGGCCGGATAATGGCGTGCCCCTGGACCTCAGTATCGTAGACCCGGTAAATGTAGGCCCGCGAGCAGACGTTTGGGTGGCTGAGTACCGTCGCGAGTGCCTCTGCCAGGTCGTCGGGCATTTCGAACTGCGGCTCCTGCTCGGCCCATTCTCTTGGCTCGGCTGGCCGGTCGTAGACGATTCCTTCCGTGACGGCTTTCACTGGCGCCTCGACGACTATTTTGCCCTGATGCCACACGCGATATGTCGGGTCGTCGGGCAGGACCTTGCCGATGACCGAGGCTCTGGCGCCCTCATAGATGTTGGGCAGGTCCCAGTCCTCGTTGTAGATGCGCAAAACCTCGTCGGCAAATCGCTCCGGCACGGCCAGGATGTAGCGCTCCTGGGTCTCTGCGCACAATATCGTTTCCGGCAGCAGGTTAGGCAGAGCCACGTGCACGGCGTCGAGATAGAGGTCCAGGCCCATGCCAGCCGCTGAGCAGATTTCTGACGTGACGCAGGCCAGGCCGCCGCCGCCTATATCCTTCAGCCCAATCTTTATTCCCAGCTCCCTTGCCCGCTGGCGCACCGCGTAATTGGCTTTCCGCATAGCCAGCACGTTCTTGAGGAATGGGTCCGGCACCTGGACCGCTCCCCGGTCTTCCTCTTGTTCCTCTTCGGATAGGATTTTCGACGCGAAGGCTGACCCGCCGAAGCCCGAGTCGTCCGTCGGCTTGCCGACCAAGACCAGCACATAGGGTTCCTGCCTGGCCTCTTGCGGGACGGCAGAATGTATTATCTCGTCTTCGGCGACCAGTCCGACGGCTACAACGTTGACCAGGCAGTTATCATCGAAGCTGCTGGAAAAATAGACGTCGCCGCAAAGCACGGGCACACCGAGAGCATTTCCATAGCCCCAGATGCCGTCAACGACGCCCTTGGCAATCCACTTGGTGCGGTCGGCATTTTCGCCGCGCGGGTCGCCGAAGCGCAGGGGGTCGGCGGTGCCGATGACGTCGGCGCCCATGCAATCCACGTCGCGCACGATACCGCCGATGCCCGTGGCCGCTCCCTCATACGGCAACACCTGGCTGGGATGGTTGTGGCTCTCATGGGCGATGACTATTCCCCAGCGGCGGCCTTCGTGCTCGGTGAAGAAGACGATGCCGGCGTCCTCCTGCGGGCCCAAGATTACGTTTGGCCCCTCGGTTGGAAGAAACTCCTTGAGCACGGGCTTGCTGGACTTGTACGAGCAGTGTTCGCTCCACTCGGAGTTGAAAACGTGAAGCTCGGCCAGGGTTGGGTCACGGCCGATGTGCTTGGCGATGAGCCGCACCTCGTAAGGGGTCAGATTGATGCCGTTACGGCGCAGCTCGGCGGCAATTTCCTCATCGCTCATCCGGCTGGCTGGAATGATTCGCTCGTCCAGGGACATGGTGCCTCTCTCCCGTCGTCTGGCCCAGCAAGATTACTTCATGAGTCGGCTAACGTAAAAGGGGCTGCCATTTTCCTCACGGTGGTGCTGCCATTGGCCTCGACCGTTGTCCTGACCCGCTTCTCGGCAGCCCACAATCTCAAGTGCGCACCGTAAGATTCTTAGCGGCGAGAACAAACCCTGCGCAAGGTGAGCACCCGGTTTTGGGGATGGTTTGCTCAGGCGCGGCGATAATCCGGCCTGCCCTGTCACCCCAGCAGTCCCGTGCGACCATAAGGGACCACTCCATACCGTGGCGGGTGTAGGGCAGGCAACGCGAGAAGGTTTGGCAAGCGTGACCGAAGGTACATCTCCTTGATTGGCTTGCCCGGGGCTCCCATGCTTTCCCGCGCTGGAAAACCTCAGTACGTTGCATCCTGACAGGATTGTTCGCAGCCAGCTACTGAGCGATAATCAGTATGTGTTACCGGCAGAGCTGGGAGGGAAACGCGGAATGTCTCGCCCCAACGTGCTTTTGATTACCTGTCACGACCTGGGCCAGCATCTGGGCTGTTACGGTGCGGCCACGGTAAATAGCCCAAATCTTGACCGTCTGGCTGGCGAGGGAGTGCGTTTTTCTTCCAGCTTTTGCGTAGCACCTTCGTGCAGTCCGAGCCGTGCCACCATCGCAACAGGCCGCTATCCCCACAGCAATGGCGTTATGGGGCTTTGCCACGCCAACTTTGCCTGGGACCTGCATCCATCCGAGAGGCACCTGGCTGGCATTTTATCTGCCGCCGGGTATCGAACGGCTCTGGTAGGCGTTCAGCATGAGACCCGTCGGCCTAACGACATGGGCTGGCAGGAGATACTTGGCGGCCGCGAAGCTGCTGAGGTGGCCGAGGCTGCTGTCGGGTGGCTGAGGCAGGCTTGCTCCGGCAGCCAGCCTTTTTACGCTCACATTGGCTTCTTCGAGCCGCACCGCATGTTCCACACCTTTGGCCCCGACCCGGACGATGTTCTGGGCGTCACCGTCCCGCCCTGGCTTGTGGACGAGCCTTCTGCGCGAGAGGAATTTGCGGGTTACCAGGGCGCTATCCGCAAAATGGATGGCGCCGTGGGCCACATTCTTGCAGTCCTTAACGACCACGGCCTGCGCGACAATACGCTGGTTATCTTCACGACCGACCATGGCATGCCCTTTCCGCGGGCCAAATGCTCTCTATACGACCCGGGGATCTCCGTGGCCCTTATCATTCGCTGGCCGTCGCGGGGCTGGGCGGGCGGCAAAGTCTTCGCGGAGATGATTTCTAACGTTGATTACCTGCCCACCATTCTCGACGCCGTGGGAGTGCCCATCCCAGAAAACGTGCAGGGCCGCAGCTTCGCCCCACTCCTCGACGGCCGCGAGTATGTCCCACGCACCGAAATCTTCGCCGAGATGACTTATCACGACTACTTTGACCCGCGCCGCTGCATCCGCACACGCACCCACAAGCTCATCGCTAACTTCTCCACGGCTTACTTTTTCATGGACCCGTCCCAGACCTGGCGCCCTAATACCATAACTGTCAATCCAGAAGAGCCGGCCTGGGCCTATCATCCCCATCTGGAGCTCTACGACCTGCAGGCTGACCCGTTGGAGTTCAACAACCTTGCCGAGTCGCCGGACCATGCCGACCTGCGGGACGACCTTGCCGCCCGGCTGCTGGCCTGGATGGAAGAGATCAGCGACCCCTTGCTGTACGGCCCACCGCCATCGCCCCACCACCTGGCCACGATGGAAAAACTCAGGTCTGCTGCGCGGTGACGCAGTACGACTGTCCGCCGCGGGACAATTACCCCGCTGGTGTCCATCGCGTGCCCACGGCGTTACTTATGCGTTCGTCGCACAAAGG
>JANZZA010000420.1 GCA_026419655.1 Armatimonadota bacterium
GCGGCGTGCAGCGTTGTACGCTTTTTTCCCTCTCGACAAGCCGAGGCCACCTTTTGCAACAGTCCCGCAGGAAACCCGCATGGACCTGAGTATCAAAAGGGCGGCCCCGCAACGGGTCCTTCACGCTCCGTGAAACTTGAAAAGGGTTGTCCCCTGGCCTGTAACAGTTCAATGGCAACTGGTCGCCAGAAACCTTCCGGTAAGCTTTTATGTAGCAGATGGTGGCTACTACTTTCTCAAGCCTTCCCTTCTGCGGTCACCGTACGCCGATACTACTGTGCTGGCCGCCGTGAACCTCCACCCGGTCCGTTGCCGCGGCTGAGCATCCCTGTCTCAGGAGCTGTACCGAAACCGGCCGCCTGACAGGCCCTTAGGCGGGAGTATTAAGTTTGCTCAGGATTTCGTCTCAGGTAGGAAAGGGTAAGGCTTGGACAATCGCCTTGGTGGTCTACCCAAAACCCGGTGTTGACTTATACACGGCCACAAAAGTGCATCAACTTGTGCGTCTCAACTTTTGCCTCGGGGCCCATCTCCCAGGCGCTGCAGAAATTTTTGGAGCAGTATCCTTAGAAGACCGAACACTCCCTCCTTAGGCCTTGCCGGCCTTTCCCGGTCCCTTTCCCTTGCCAGTCACGTGGACTGTCCATCCCTGCTTGGACTGGGTCACAGGGGCCGTGCTGCCGCAGCCCGGACAGGGCAGCCACTGGCCCGTCTTGCCGTCCACGGCCCCGCAGGAGATGGTACCACACTCCTTACAAAGAATGAGGCCACCAGCCCCGCAGTGAGGGCAACCGGGATACCGCTCCAGCCGGAAGACGCCCGACACGGCCCGCCCCTTGCTTTCAGAAGGAGGCATCGGCGTGCCCGCCGGCAAAGTCCTGGCACCTACTACGTCGTAGCCCCCTGCCTGAGCCGGCACCGCCGAAACGAGGAAGGGCTGGCAGACAGCGGCGCACACCGCCGGCAGCTCTTCCGCAAGGGCCCCGGTCACCATGTACTGCTCCACTGGGGGAAGCTCACCTTGTGAGCTGGGACCGACCGAGGATCCCAGAGCACCACCCAGAGGCGCCTCCTGGACTTCTTCATCACCCACCTCAACCTGGAGGATTTCCTCAGGCTCCACCTCAACGTCCAGGACCTCTTCAGAGGAGTCCCGCTCGTCGTCCTGGTCCTGCTCCACGTCCCCGTCAGGCATGGCGCCCCACACTCCTTACCAACCTGACTATCTGTTTAGCCTTGACCCCTTCGCAAGCTTGAGCATCGCGGACGGGCGAATGATTCCGCCTTCCCGACTCCGTTCCTGCTCCATCGTGGCTAATTGCGCTCTGCCCGCTGCCGCGGCTCAATTTTGGCAAAGGGATGTCTACGTTGCAGTGAGGTATGTCCTGGCTCTTATGGTGGAGAAAATGAGGCGCATATAGGGTGGAGTGTTACACAGCGCGCAGCCCGGGGGGAGTGCCTGTCTTTTGACGGGACTGTTGCAAAAGCCATTGCTGGCTTGTGCAGAGTGAACAAAGTGTGCAACGCCGCGTGCTCGACCTTTCACCGGGGATCGCGTCTAGGAAGAGTTAAAGCGGCCTTTGCAATGGTCCCCCCAGGAATTTTTCTGC
>JANZZA010000238.1 GCA_026419655.1 Armatimonadota bacterium
CCGGCGCGTTTCCAGGGCCTTTTGCAGAGCACGTTGGGCTTGGGGCGTCTTTGCAATGAGGACGACCCCTGAGGTGTCTTTATCCAGGCGCGTGAGGATATGCGGGCGCGCCCACCCGCGTGCTATCTCGTCATCGAGATGGCCTACTACCGCATTGAGTAGCGTCCCGCCTGCATGTCCCTTAGCCGGATGAGTGACCATTCCGGCCGGCTTGAAAACCACAAGCGTATGAGCGTCCTCGTGCACGACGCGTACCGGGACAGGTTCTGCGTGGCAGGGTGGCACTACTGGATGGTCAAGCAGGAGCACCACCTGGTCTCCTCTGGCAACATGGCGGTCTGGGGCAGCCTGCTGGCCATTTATCCAGCACAGTCCATCCTTGGCAAGTTTTTTCAGGTACGAGCGCGAAAGGGCGGGCAAGAGCCTTGCGAGAGCGCGGTCCAACCGCTCGCCGTCAAGGTCGTCTGGTACGAAAAAAGTGAGTCTTCGGCCGCGTTGCACTTTTGGGCTGCCGCTCATCGTCGCCCCCGGTCACGCCGCCAGGTTGCGGCCATACCTGCGGCGGCGATGAGGAACAAGGCCGCACTCACTACTTGGCCCACGGTCAAAATCGGCAGGTCTGGCAGTGGCGCTCCTGTGACCCCGTGGCGCAGAAACTCCACCAGGAAGCGGTAGATACTGTAAAGGGCTATGTAGAGGGCAAAGACGTGACCGCGCACGCGCAAATAGCGACGGGCGAGCAGCAGAAGCCCGAAAATAACCAGGCTGGCCGCGGCACCGTATAGCTGGGTGGGGTGAACTGGCTCGTTGATCGGGCGGCCGTCTAGGAAGGCTGCTGTGGGGAAGCGGACACCCCAGGGAAGATGAGTAGGAACGCCATAGCAGCAGCCGTTGAGGAAGCAGCCGACGCGACCAAAGGAATATCCGAGAGCCACGCCGGGCGCCACGATATCCGCCATCTCCCAGAAGGGCTTACGGTAGCGCCAGCAGAAGATGGCGCCAGTGAGCAGAGCGCCAGCGACGCCCCCATGAAAAGACAGTCCGCCCTGCCACAGTGCTAATACGGCCTCCGGATGTGCCTCGTAAGCATGCCAGTCGAGAGCTACGTAAGCGAGCCGGGCCCCGACGACGGCTCCGACGAGCACATAAATGGCCAGATCTAGGAATATGGCGGGCTGATGGCCACGTCTGGTGCCGTCGCGGATGGCCCAGAGGGTAGCGGCAACGAAACCCAGGACGAGCATGGCACCGTAGGACTTGATATCAAAGCCGAAGCGGCTGATGATGAGACTAGCTCCCACCGTGAGCACGAGTGAGAAAAGGAAGCTTCCGAGGACTGCCACAGAGGTCAGCGGTGGCACATCTTCGCCCAGCGCGCGGGCAGCACGCCGCCAGAGAAGGGTCAGCAAAAACAGAATCAAGAGGGCTAAGAGGACCCCGCCTGGGTCAACCTGCTCCACACGCAACAGTATTGGGCGCACGGTCAGGATGCTCCCCGCTGTCCGCGTTGGGCGGCCATCCAGCCAATCAGCAAGGTGACGCCTATGACTGTGGCAACGTCTGCCACGTTGAAGGCAGGCCACCACGGCAGAAAGTCAAAATGCAGGAAGTCTACCACGGCTCCCTGGCGAAGGCGGTCGTAGAGGTTCCCTCCAGCGCCACCGAGAAGAATGCCAACGCTCACTGAGAGCAAAAGATTGTTGCGCCCCTCCCACCACCAGAACACCACCAGGGCTGCCATGATGAGGAAACTAATCGCGCTCAAAACGGGCGCGCTGCCGCGGAACATGCCAAAGACCGCGCCCGTGTTGGTTGTCAGAGTAAGCGAGATGAGGCCTGGCAAGAATGGCCGGGGCGGTGTGGCATGGGCCAGCGCCCAGGCCTTAGTAGCCATGTCGGCGAGGAAGCACCCCCCGGCAACCACCAGGAGAACCACCAGGGACAGAGGCCAGCGCACGGCTAACCCCGGTCCGCCGGACGCGCTAGCAGGTACCTCCGGCGGCACACCTGGCGCACCTCGTCGTCCACGGAATCAGTGCAAGCCGCTGAGCCGGTATGGGCTTCGAGCAGACCTCGCAGATGCCGTAGGTACCATTGTCGAGGCGGCGCAGGGCTTCCTGGACCAGCTCCAGGATCTGACGCACCTCCATGGCCATGGCACGGGCCTGCTGCCGCTCCACAGCGTCTACAGCGGCGTCGCCCCCTGGCTCGTCGAAATCCTCGGCCGCCACCAGCTCGTGCTCCCCCGACCGCCCGGCTGCCTGGTCCTCCAGCCGCTTCATTTCCTTAGCAAGCTCATCCCGCTGCTGCTCTAACAGCTTGCGGTACTTCGCCACGTTGATGCGGGCC
The DNA here is from genome assembly GCA_026419655.1 of Armatimonadota bacterium. Taxonomy (GTDB): domain Bacteria; phylum Armatimonadota; class Zipacnadia; order Zipacnadales; family FEN-943; genus JANZZA01. Next base: position 2,350 of record JANZZA010000238.1, read on the forward strand.
TTGCTCCGCAACTTCAGCCCTCCTAAAGGTTCATCCGGCCTGCTACAGGCCGGGCCACTGGCTTACGCAGTCTGCGCACCGCTGGCAGAGCTCAGGATACCCAGCCACCTCGCCCACCGACGCCAGTCGCTGCCAGCACCGCTGGCATTTCTCGCCGTCAGCCAGCCGCGCTGTGACCACCAGGTCCGTGTCGCCGGTGGCCTGCCCTGCTTCGCGCAGGTCATGCACCTTCAGCGACGAGACGATCAGAAAACGTTTTAGCTCTTCCTGCCCTAACTCCTCCATGGCCGCGAGGACTGCATCGGTCGCGTAAATGTCCAGGTGAGCCTCCAGCGGGTTAGTGAAGGCGCCCTCTTTCTTGGCGCGGTCCAGGGCTGCCGTGGCCGCATCCCGCACCCGTAGTAGATGTTCGAACCGCTCTTCAAGATGCGGGTCGAGCCACTCCTCGCGCACCGCAGGCCAGTCCTCAAGCTGCACGCTTACCGGCAAGGAGGGGTCTATGCGACGAATATGCTCCCAGATTTCGTCGGCAGTAAAGGCCACGATAGGAGCCATCAGGCGCGTGAGGTCAAGCAGCAAATGCCAAAGCGCCGTCTGGGCTGATCGCCTGAGCCTCGAATCTGGTAGCTCAGTGTACAGGGTATCCTTGAGGCAGTCCAGGTAAATGGCGCTCAGCTCCGCTGCGACGAAGGCATGAAGTTCGTGGTGGAACAGATGCAGGTCCCAGGCATCGAAAGCACGCGTCATTCGGGCGATGACCTGCTGCATGCGTAGCAACGCCCAGCGGTCGAGAGCCGACATTTCCTCATAGGGCACCGCGTCGTGCGACGGGTTGAAGTCGGCCAGGTTGGTGAGCATAAATCGCGCTGTGTTGCGCAGACGTCTGTAGGCATCGGCCACCTGTTCAAGAATGCTTTCCGTGAGGAACATCTTTGAGCGAAAGTCTGCGTAAGTGAAGAACATGCGGAGCACGTCGGCCCCGTAGCGATTGCAAATCTCAGCGGGGTCCTTGATATTGCCCTTGCGCTTGGATAGTTTTTGCCCCGTCTCGTCCACGAAGAAACCATGGCCCACGACGGTGCGGAAAGGCGCAGGATCGCCAAGAGCACAGGCAATCCAGAGCGATGTCTGGAACCAGCACTGGTACTGGTCATCGCCCTCGAGGTACAGGTCGGCAGGGAAGCCCAGCTCCGGGTGCGTGCGCAGGACGCAGTAGTGGCTGCAGCCGCTGTCAATCCAAACCGACATGATGTCGGTTTCCTTGCGGAAGGTGGTGGAGCCGCAGGCGCAGGTGGTCCCCGGCGGCAGGAGGTCGCTCGCTTCACGTTCCCACCAGATCTCCGCGCCCGCCTGGGCTACCAGGGAGGCCACGTGTGCGATCACGTCCTCACGCAGAACCAGGTCGCCGCACGATTCGCAGTAAAACGCTGGTATCGGCACCCCCCACACGCGCTGGCGGGAGATGCACCAATCCGGACGGGCGGCCACCATGCCCGCGATGCGTGTGCGCCCCCACTGTGGGATCCATTCAGCCTTCTCGATCTCCCCCAGGGCGGCCTCGCGCAGCCGGTCAATGTCGAGAAACCACTGGTTGGTCGCACGGTAAATGACGGGCTTGTCACAGCGCCAGCAGTGTGGATACGAGTGGACAATAGAGCCAGCGGCGAGCAGCACGCCGGCTTGGGACAACATCCGCACTACGTCATCATTGGCCTGGTCGCACACCTTCCCGACCAGGGCGGCGCCAGCCTGCTCTGTGAACCTGCCCTGGTCGTCCAGGGGACTGATGATGGGCAGGCCATACCGTACCGCCGTCTGGTAGTCCTCCAGGCCGTGACCCGGCGCCGTGTGGACGCAGCCAGTGCCCTGGTCGAGAGTGACGTAGTCAGCGAGCACCACGGTTGAGGGCCGGTCGTAAAGCGGATGGCGTGCCCGCAGGCCCTCGAAAGTTGCACCGGGGGCTTCTGCGACCTTCTCGAAAGGCGTCAACCCTACCGCCTGCATTGTCTGCTCCGCCAGCTCTTCGGCCACGATGTAAAACCGGCCATTGTGGCGCAGGACGAGGTAGGTGGCACCTGGGTTTAGAGCGATACCCGTATTGCCGGGAATAGTCCACGGCGTGGTCGTCCAGATGACGAGGAAGACCTGGGCATTGGGCGGCAGGTCAGCAAGGATGGCCGGGCGGTCAACGAGCGGGAAGGCTACATAGATGGCCGGGGAAGTTTTGTCTGCGTACTCGATTTCATCGTCGGCGAGGGCGGTCTCGCAGTGGTAGCACCAGTAAACCGGCCGCAGCCCGCGATATATCAGCCCGCGCCCTACCATTTTGCCAAAGGCCTCAATCTGTCGGGCCTGGTACTCAGGGCTGAGGGTGAGGTAGGGATGCTCCCAGTCGCCGCGACAGCCCAGGCGCTTGAATTGCTCGCGCTGCACGGCCACGTATTTCATCGCCAGTTCCCGGCACTTGGCCCGCCACGCGAGGGCGGGCACATCGTGGCGGTCTAGGCCGTACTCGCGCTCTACTCCTTGTTCGGTAGGGATGCCCTGGGTATCCCAGCCGGGCACAAAGGGGCAGTCGTAGCCCCGCATAGTTTTGTACTTGATAGCGATGTCCTTGAGAACCTTGTTCAGGGCCTGGCCCAGGTGGATGTTGCCGTTGGCATAGGGAGGGCCGTCGTGGAGTATCCAGCGCGGGGCACCGCGTCGCCGCTCCCTCACCAGCCGGTAGATGTCCATCTGCTCCCAACGGGCAAGAATCTCCGGCTCACGCTCGGGCAGGTTGGCCCGCATGGGGAAATCCGTGTGCAGAAGATTGAGCGTCCTTTTGTAGTCCATAAGCAGCAGCCGCTTCGCGTGGCTGGTCGGAAGCGAAGCGGTCGAGCATACTACCAAGCCTACCCCCAGGCGTCAAGCACGATTCTCGCCGAGGTAGTATTCAGTTGACTCAGGATTTTGTTTCAGATAGGAAAGGGTAAGACCTGGAGAATCACCTCGGTGGTCTCTCCAAAACCCCGGGTTGGCTTAAACACGGCCACAAAGGTGTATAACCTTGTGCGTTTCACCTGACACCCCGGGCCCCATCTCCCAGGCGCTGCAGAAAGCTTTGCCTCAGGATCCTTAGAAAACCGAATACTCCCTCTCGCCGAGGGTTACGTGCCCTTGAACGAAATCGAGGAGTCATGTGCCTCCTCCCGCGAATAAGGTAGGGGAGCCACTGCGAAGGGCGCCGCAAGTAACAGAGAACCTGAAGTTCCCTCCCTTTGGGAGGGGGAGGGGCATGGTATGCGACACAGCTAATCCGAGGTGTGAGGCAGGAACCAGAGAGAATGCGAGGAGAGACTTACGCAGGTGGGTCCAGCGGCAGTGAGTTTAGGGGCCGGGGGCTGCTGGCGGCGGTAAACCCCTAATTGCATACTGCGGCGCGGCCGTGGTATCGTATTTTTACAAAAGCATTGTCCGCAGTCGCAGCAGTAGAAGCATTCACAGATCTCGTCGCAGCTCAGGACGGTGAAAAACATGGCAGCCGTGGCCGCAGCCTTGGGTGCGCCCGCCCGCGAGGGGGTCGCGCGCCTTTCCCTCGATACGTCGCTCGACCGGGTAATCCTCGGTGACTGCCTCAAGGTGCTTTCCGACCTGCCCGATGAGTGTGTTGACCTTGTCTTCCTCGACCCGCCCTATTACTTGCAGCTTCCGCGCAAGAAGCTTGTACGCTGGGGTGTAGCGACCGAAGTTGATTCTCCGGAGCGCGAATGGGACCGTTTCTCGTCCTTTGCGGAGTACGACGATTTCATGACTCGTGTCTTTGCCGAGTGCCAGCGGCTCATGAAGCCCTCCGCCACGATCTGGGTCATTGGCACCTATCACAACATCTACCGCGTTGGGGCGCTGATGCAGGACCTGGGCTTCTGGATACTCAACGACGTGACATGGTTCAAGACCAATCCGATGCCCAACTGGCTGGGCGTGCGGATGACCAATGCCACGGAGACGCTGCTTTGGGCTGTTAGGGACCGCCGCGCCAAGGGGTATACGTACAACGCAGCCGTGGCCAAAGAATACGCCAAGGCGGACTTCGGCTCGCGAATCACCCTCAACGTCTGGCGGCTTCCTATCTGTACGGGCAACGAGCGCCTTAGGGGACCGGACGGAGCCAAGCTGCATCCGACCCAGAAACCTGAGCGGCTCCTGGAACGGGTGGTGCGATTGTCCTCGGCGCGCGGGCACATAGTGCTCGACCCAATGGCCGGCACCGGCACCCTTGGGGCTGTTGCGTCGCGCCTGGGCAGGCGATTTATCATTGTCGAGCGCGAGCCAACCTATGCAGAAGCAGCCGCGGCCCGACTTGGCGTGCCGCTCGTGGTGCATGAGCCAGGTTTGGCTTAGCGCTAACCGGCCGGTGCCCGCCTGCAAAAGATAGACCAGTGCTGCCCGAAAGGCGCCTGTCCGCCGGCCAGGCCGTTGTACAAGCTGGTCTGCGCCGGTCTGCTGTCGCAAGAGTTTGATAGCCTTGCCGCGAAGGAATCTCTCAGCAAATGTTTGATAGCCATGCTCATCTCAACCACCAGCACTTCCAGGCCGACCGCGCCGAGGTGCTTCTGCGGGCGCGAGAGGCAGGTCTCACGGGCCTGGTAAACGTCGGCTGGGATGTTGGCTCTTCGCGACTGGCTGTCGCCCTGGCCCAGCCCGAGGAGGGCATCTATGCTGCTGTCGGCATCCATCCCCACCACGCCGCCGATGCGTCTGCTAACGACTATGCTGCCCTGGTAGGCCTGGCGCGGCGCCAGGAAGTCGTGGCTATTGGCGAGACGGGCCTTGACTTTTTCCGAAACCTGTCGCCGCGCGACGCCCAGGTGGAGGCTTTTTGTCGCCACATCGAGCTGGCAGCAGAGGCGGGCCTTCCTCTTATCGTCCACGACCGGGAAGCCCATGAGGAGATATTTGCTATTCTGGCGCGGCATGCTCCGCCCGGTTTGCGCATTGTCCTTCATTGTTACTCCGCCGGGCCAGACCTTCTTGACGAGGCCATGGCCCGGGGTTACTGGATTGGCCTCTCCTGCAACGTGACATATCCCAAAGCTACAGGCCTGAGAGAGGTTGCCCGCCGGGTGCCGGCAGAAAGGCTTCTGCTGGAGACTGATTGTCCTTATCTGCCACCGCAAAGCAAACGCGGGCGGCGAAACGAGCCGGCCTTTCTGCGCGACGCTTTAATGACCATTTCCGCCGTGCGGGATTGTCCTGTGGCATTGGTCGAAAGACAGACCGAAACAAGCGCGAGAGACTTCTTTGGCCTCTAAGCTGAGAAGAGCTGGACGCCTTCCATTTACGTGGCGGCTCGCGGGCGATCTTGCTGCAGTTTGTTCGTGTGAACGCGGTAGCGGCCGCACAAAAATTTTCGTGACTGCTGCAGAACCATCATTTCACGACTGGGTCCCGCCCGTGCAGTACTGCTTGCGGGCGCAACCCTGGGCCGTGGACGGCGCGGCAGCTACGTCGAGACCGGTCTTGCAGCAGTCACCTTTCGGAGGAAAGCACCGGGCGCAGGCCGTTTCAAGAAGAAGGCTGTCTCAACAGCCGCTGTCCCGGCCCCCTGGCGGAATCGCAGGTGAAGGGTCGGGCGTACAGCGTTGTACGCTTTCTTCACACTGGACAAGCCAGCGCCAGGTTTTGCAACAGTCCCTAAAGGTGATTGTTGCAAAAGGCGCGTTGCGGGTCTGCAAGGCATGGCCCCAAGCAAAACGTCAAACGAGAAACGTGCGTATTCTGTCGCGCGCAGCCAGATGGCAGCAGGGTTTTGAAACAATCACCAGAGGGTTTCGCCCGGCCAGAGGCCTTGCAGACGGCTTTCCGCAAAGGTAAGGCTTATCGGCTTATCCTGCTGGCAGCAGCATGATTTTCAGTACGTCAGGACCGCCTTGTTCGGCCAGTGCAAAGGCCTGCTCGTACTGGGTCAGGGCGAAGCAGTGACTCACGATAGGCTCCGCCTTCACCACGCCGCGGCGCAGAAGGTCGAGGCTGTCCGCATAGGCATGGGGGCCGCCGCAGGTGCCCATTACGTCCAGCTCCTTGCCGATTAGGCGGTCTATATCGTGGCAGAAGGGCTGGCTACGATAGGCGCCCACGATGACGACGCGGCCCAGGCGGCCAGCAATGTCGAGGGCCTCGTCGGCGGCTTCCAGATTCCCCGTGCACTCCAGCACGACGTCGAAACCCTTGCCGCGGGTGAAGTCGTCGGCGGCAGCACGAATATCCTCTGCAGCTACGTTGACAACCCGGTCGGCGCCTAGCTCCAGGGCCTTGTCGAGCTTGGGCTGGGAGCGGGACGTGGCCAGCACCGCACTGGCGCCACAGGCGCGGGCAGTCTGGATCACCAGAAGCCCGATGGGACCACAGCCAAGAACGGCAACCTTGTCGCCTACGCCTACACGTCCCCGCCTGCAGGAATGAAGCGCCACGGCAGTGGGTTCGGCCATAGCGGCTTGCATGGGGCTGAGGCCAGCGGCGGAGTGTGTGAACACCTCAGGGTGAACATGTAGCTGGCGCATGGCACCGTCGCGATTAAAGATGCCGGTCTCCACGAGGTCTGGACAGATGCTGTGGCGACCCCTAAGACAGACCTCACAGCGCAGGCAACCGAGGCCCGTTTCACCCGTCACCACGTCGCCGACGGCGAAGCGCGTGACCTTGCTGCCCACGGCCCTCACGATCCCCGACCATTCATGCCCCGGCGTTATGGGGAAGCTTCCGCGTCCGGTTCGATAAGCTTCATGGACGCCGCGCAGGACTTCCAGGTCTGTGCCGCAGATTCCAGCAGCCTGGACCTCGACGAGCACCTCGTCGGGTCCGGGATGAGGGTCGGGTAACTCTTCGAGGGCAAGGTCATGGGGTGCCCTAATCCTCAGAGCGAGCATCGTCATCCTCCCAGTCGGCAGACTTATCGGGCTGAGGGGCAGTGTCGGCGCGAGGGCGCTCTGGAGCGTTGTCGCGCAGCCGGCCGGCACGCGGTGGTGTCGGGCTCAGGGACGGTCGCCGCGCTGTTCGCCGCCGGCGCCTGGGCCGCCTGGTTACCAGCGCCTCGGTGCTGGCATAGCTCGCAACGGCTCTGTACAGGGCACCGCCAATGAGCAGGGTAAGTAGACCAAAGGTAACCAGCACTGAGGTTGCATCTTCTCCCGGCCCCAACGCAAGCAGGGGCCACGGCACCCGCCGGTAGCCGAGAACCACAAGTTGGGCGGTCATGGTAAGCCCAAGGACAGCATAGCCAGCCAGGAAGAGCGCGAGGCCCTCTGCCAGGCCTGCAGCGCCAAGCCACGCTGCCGCTGCAAGGGCAACCACGCCTGCTACGGCTGCGGTACGCCGCTCCCCCAGGCCCTTATCGTAACCAGCTTGGGCTGGGCCAACAGTTGGCTGGCCTTCTTCGCGGGCTGCAAGAAGCTGGTCGCGTTGGCAGTGCCAAACAGCCAGCAGATGGCCCATGGCAAAAGCCACCGCGGCGACGAGAACTGCGTTCACCGCAAGGCGCCGTGCTCTCATAGTGAACGGCGACCTGAAGGTTGGCGAGGTAAGTCCCTATCCAGCCGGGTCGCTATGCAGTCGCCGCATAACTTCCTCGTCGCTGAGGCCCTGAATTTCCAGTAGCTTTTGCCGGCTCGTGTAGCCACGGGTTATGACAATGTCGTCGGGCGAGACGTTCAGCTTTTCGGCAAGGAAGCGGATCAGCTCGTCGTTGGCCTGCCCACCGACCGGAGGAGCAGTCACCTTCACCACCAGCATCCGGTTCTCATGCCAGCCGACGATTTGATTTTGTTTGGCCTTCGGGGTGACACGCACTTCCAGCCGCGCCATGTGTTGACCCGCCTCCCTGACCCGTACTGCTCCTCATCATAGCGCCATAAGCAGCATTAGGGCAAACACTAAAGCGTTATGCGTGATATGCATGCCGATGGGGACATAAAGGTTGCGCGTGCGCTCAAAGGCGTAAGCCAGGGCAGTGGCCAACACGAACAGTCCTACCAGAGCCGGCACAGGTAAGCCGACGTGCGTTATGGCGAACATGAGGGCGGTGGTGAGGATGGCCGCGGCTGGGGACAGCCTCCTGCGCAGGCCTGGATACACAAAGCCCCGGAAGATAGTTTCTTCCAGGACCGGAGCAACAACCACAGCAAGGCCTGCGTAGATGGCAGCAGCTACTGGGTCGTGCACAGGCGCAGTCCCAAGCCACTGAGCCAAAACGCCCACCGCCACCCCCGAGCCAAAAAGAATGCTAAAAGCACTTCCCGTTAGGCCAAGCGCGGCGAGAAAAACCCCGTAAGCCAGAGTCCCAAGGGCCAGTGCAACAGGGCGGAAAGGCCGAAGGCCCAGCAGCACGGCTGGAGGTGGTTGCTGGCCGCGGAGCGTGCGGGCCATCACGCCGATTGCCAGGGCGCTGGCCGCCAGATAAGCCAGCACGTCACCTACAGCCCGCACGGTGGTGGGCAGGCCCTTCTGAGCGAGCAGAAGCTGCGCTAAGGCCCGCACCATCACCACGGCTAGCAGCAGGAACACCCATGCCTCAAGTGCCTCTAGGGGCCGCCACGGCCGTAGTAACGGTGCCGGCATTACCCGTACTGGCGGCTTGGGCGTCAAGAACCAGCGGAAAAACCAGTAGACGATTGCTCCGAGCCCCGCCAGCACAACGGCCAGCCACACGGTTATCTGGGCCGCCAGTGCTCGCAGAAACAACTGGCCGGTTTTTCGTGCGGCCGACTGCAGCTTCTGGACTTCCTTGTCCTGGCCTTGCCGGCGAGCAAGATCGGCCCGGCATTGCAGCACAAGCCATGGCTCCAGGGCGGTTTCGAGGTCTTGCAGGGCTGCGGTGAGGTCGTGGGGCTTGGAGCCGGTGCCATACAGCCAGTCAAGCAGTAGCGTGGCCCGGACCGCTTCCGGGGCCTGGCGCGGGACCTCGCTCAGCATTGAAGCCGCTTGCTCCCGGTAGCCATCCTGGCCGTAGATCAGGGCCAGTTTGACGCGCGCAATAGCCGCTGTGGGACTGGCGGAATATGCCAGCCACTCGTAATGTACAAGCGCCAACTGGCGTGCCCACCATGCAGCGGTATTTGCTGGCCGCCCCCAGCCAGTCTCACGAAGGGCAACGGAGACCCGGTATAGCAGGTCTGCAGGAAGGGTGGTACCCAGGCCAGCCCAGCCGGGCTGGGCAAGAGCTTCTCCGCGTGGCGCATAGACGCCAATCAACAGCCCGACAGCGCACGCTAGCGCCGCCGCAATCAGTGCTACCCTGAAAAGTATTTCCCGCCGGGTGGCCAACCGCTTAAACCCTGCCTTTTACAGAAGGGCACGGACAACCAGGTGTTCCACGAACTGCAGGATGACATAAAGCAAAAGCGGAGAGAAGTCCAGCCCTGCGCGCCTCTGGTACGGGTCTAGCAAGCGGCGCAGAGGGGCCAACAGAGGTTCTGTGACTGCATAACAAAACGCCCCGATGGTGCGCGAGGCCCAGTGCCATGGAGGTAGGCGCAAGAAGCTGAAGACTACCCTCACGAGAATAATGAGGTAGTAAATCTCAAAGAGCCTGTGCAAGGTCAGGGCGAGGGACAAGGAAGCGGTAGACATGGCCTGTCAAGATTGACCCAGCTCACGGCTGCGCTCGGTGGCTCTGACCACGGCCTCGATAAGGGCAGCCCGCAGGCCACCAGCCTCAAGCGCCTTTAATCCAGCGATAGTAGTACCGGACGGCGAAGCCACGCGGTCTTTCAGCAGCCCCGGATGCTCGCCACGCTCAAGTACATACTTACCCGCGCCCATGACGGTTTGGGCAGCGAGGGTGAGGGCCTGCTGTCGCGGCAGGCCTGCAGCTACTCCGCCGTCGGCGAGGGCTTCTATCACCAGGGCGACAAAAGCTGGCCCGCTGCCCGAAAGCCCGGTCACTGCGTCCAGCAAACGCTCCTCGACGGGCACGGCGATCCCCACCGCGTCGAGCAGCGAAAGCGTGTAGCACTGCTGGGCCTCAGTCACCTGGGGCGAGAAGGCCACACCTGACGCCGCGGCCCCCACCAGGCAGAGGATGTTGGGCATGACGCGGGCCACTGCCAAGTCTGGATGGGTGAGCGATTGTAGCCGCCTGATGCTCACGCCTGCGGCTATGGAAATGAGCAACATACCGGGTTGCCAAGCGCCGCGGACAGGCTCCAGGGCGGCAGCAAGCTGCTGAGGTTTCACCGCCACCAGAACCGTATCGGCCGAGGAAACCACCTCTGCGTTGTCCCTACCTGCAGCCACGCCCAGCTCGCCGCAGACGGCGGCAAGCACGCTGGGCTCCGCGTCGTAGGCAATGACCTGGGCCGGATCAACTACGCCCGCCTGGATGCAGCCAGCCAGCAGAGCACGGCCCATGACACCGGTGCCGATGACACCGAAGCGGTACGGACGACTTTCGGTCTCACTCTGGCCAGACATCGTCGCCACGGCTTCCTGCGGGCGCCGCGCCACCGTAGAGGCCGGCATCAGCAGCTCGTGAATGCCGGTCGTGGCCCAGTGCCTCGATGGGCATGGTGGCTGGCGCACATGCGTACACGCGGGCCGCGACCTTGCGAATGAAGCCACCTAGGGCGTAGCACACGCCGCCCAGGAAGTCCCGGATGCGCTGGGCCTCGGTGGCGTCGGCTCCCTCGAGGCTGACAATCACGGGATTGCCCTGCTTGAGGCGGTCGGCGATGGCCTCGGCTTCGTCTAGTTTGCGTGGCTCC
>JANZZA010000477.1 GCA_026419655.1 Armatimonadota bacterium
GAAGCCGGCGCACTTCCACGTCCGGCGGGCCAGTCGGGTCCAGCGACAGGCGGAGCCAGTCCAGCCGCACCTGGCACGCTGCGCCGCCTAACGGCTCCAGCTCAAGATAAATCACCTTACCGGTCCACTTCGGGCCTGGGCCAGCGATGACGTTGTAGGTATGTGGCTTCCCATCGGCGATTACTGGAAAGTCGGCTTCCTGCAGTCCGTTGACACGGTCGCAGGCCCAGCGGAGACGCCCGGAAGCCGCGGCCGTGACAGACATCACGAAGCTCACGAAACTGTACCGGCCAGCCTCGGCATCCACCGGCGGCGCCACCAGCCGCGCCCCAGCCTGCAAGTCGACCTCAAGCCATCCGTCTCGCGCTCGCAGGCTCCCCTCCCCCTCGACCCGCCAGCCCTGTACGCCCTCCTCGAAGTCCCAGTCAGCCGCAACAGGCCTCTCGCCGGTTGCCATGTCAACCACCCTTATGTAGTCAATCTGATAGGTGCGGCCGGGCAGGCCGTCGGGAAAGTCAAACCGCAACTTGATAATCCTGCCCTCAGCCTGCCAGAAAGGCCGCACAGTGTACTCGCCCCATCCCTCATTGAGGTAAATGAAGGTTTCCTTTCCGGGCGAGAAACCTCCGTATTCGGTTTCGGTGGTATTTGTCCAAAAGAACTCAGCGCGCGCAGGGCCCGGCGAGTAAATACGGATCTTGAGGGCCTGTGTGGCCGAGGCTGGCAGGGGCTCAGCGAAAACTTCGTGAACAATCATGGGGTCAGGCCCGGTCGTGGTCGCGGTCAGAACGCCGTCGGCAACCGTGGCATCGGCAACGTCCCCGCCCCCCGTCCACCCCTCGAAATCGCCGTCACGGTCGAACTCCCATGCTGCGAGAATCTTCTCCGTAGGCACTTGAGCAGTGGCAAAACCCAAAACTAAAAGGGCGCACAAAATGGCCGTAGACGCTACAGTCAGCGCTGGGCGCATTGGCTATTACCTCCTTGCGGCCATACAAACAGCCAGTTGCAGGTGCCCTGGACTTAGACACTCCGCGCGCGTACCTTGCTTTTCCGCTTTGATACCCGCGCTCCTCTACCTACCCT
>JANZZA010000500.1 GCA_026419655.1 Armatimonadota bacterium
CCCGATGGTTCCTGGCGCCGGGAGATACTCGAGAAACACCCGGAGTGGTTGCTTTCCACTGAGCCTCTTCCGGGGCCGCCCGGAACGAGCGACGCTTACTACTATGATTTGGCGCAACCGGAGGCGGCGCGCTTTCTGGCGGAGCGGGCAACCCATCTCAGGCGCCTGGGACATTACGCGGGAATCTTTTTCGACTACGCGGGCGAGTATGCCCTGCCTGATGAAGTGCGCCGACGCTGGGAAGAGAAAAACGCTGGTCTGCCCTACGACATAGCCCTGGCGGGATTTTTCGCCGAGGTGCGCCGCGCAGACCCAGCCTGCCTGATATTCAGCAACGGGGCATGCCTGGGCGCAGCGGAGCTGCGTCGGGCCGTGGACTACGACCTGGTGGAGAGCTATGGGACCAGCTACCTGTGGGGCCCGACGGGGCGGCTGGGCGAGCAGGAATTTCCACTCACTTATCGGCGGCCATGGCACGGACCGGCTGGGCTAAAAGAGACCTTCAGCGGGCTGATGGACAAACTTGCAGCCGCCAGGCCGCGAAAAGACCTGTTTTGCCTTGACTACATGCGTGCGGAGAAGGTCTACAGGGACGGGCTGTGGCACGACGAGGCAGACGTTGAAGCGGTCTATTATTCTTACTGCGCGGCGGCGGTGTGGGGCCTCAAATCGTACTGCAGCGGCTGGGATGGCGTGGAATATCGCGGGCCACTTTACTTTGTGGACCTTGGCAGGCCTCTCGGCGAAGGGCCCGTCGAACAGGGTGGCGCAGTCGTGAGAGAATATGAGCGGGCGGTGGTGGTGCTCACGACGAGCGCGGAGCCCACGAAGGTGGAATTGCGTCTCCGCAGGCTCTTCAACGGCCATCTTTACGACCTGCGAATCGGGCGGCAGGTAAGGGTGTCGCGGGAGGGAAAGGTGGTCCTGCGGCTGAGGCCTGAGCGGCCAGCCGGGGCCGCCGAGTCTCAGGCGGTCGGGCGGGTTTTCCTCAAAGTGGTTGCCGATGATTCGCTAAAGTAGACAACCGTAGAGCACCAGGAGCAGCAGAGCTACAGGCTTGGGAGGTGCGCAATGAAACCTGCAGTACTGGCGGCAATACTGCTATGGGTCACGCAGTTGTCGGGCGCCACAGCAATTGCACAGGAGAGCGCAGCCGATGGTGCGCGGCCGCAGGACAGGCCGGGATTGGTAGTGGTCTGTCCGGCGGCGTGGCTGAGTGAGATGGCGCCTTATGTCGCCGCGCGAAGCGCGGAATTTGATGTCCAGTGCGTGGCTCTTGAGGATGCCATGGCGGGCGAGGATGGCATGGATGCTCCTGAGCGGCTGAAGAAGTTTCTCTATCGCCAGTGGCGGGAAGGCCGCCTGCAGTATGCCTTGCTGGTCGGCGATGCAGCGACCTTCCCGGTGCGCTGGATGGTGCTCGACCGCAAGACCGAGCCTGCCTACAACTACGCCTTCTACGCCAGCGACCTTTACTACGCCGACCTGGCCCGCGAGGACGGCACCTTTGACGACTGGAATGCCCAGCGCAACGGCTTTCATGGCGGATACTTTGGCGAGGTGCGCGGTGAGCATATAAAGGACTCGCCAATCAACTATGACGGGATTTCCTACGTGCCGGAGATAGCGGTTGGGCGCTGGCCGGTGGGCGAGGTGGCAGAGCTGCGTGCAGTCATAGCAAAAACGATAGAGTGGGAGCGCCGGCTGCTTTCCGGGCCGCCTAAGGCACTGGTTTTGCACGCCGGCGGATGGGTGGATGTGCGTGAGCGGTTGGGGGCCATGGCCGACAGCCTGGCCACGGCAGGCTGGCAGACTGAGCGGCAGTTTTTCGGCGGCGAAAAGCCCATGCCCACGCCGGAGACCGTTAAGGCGGCCATATTGGGTGGCCTGGAGATGGTGCTTCACGCCGGCCACGGCAATGCAGAGTGCTGGGACGCCTGTATTGGGCCGGCAGAGCGAGAAGCGCTGGCGGCGGCATCGCCGGCCGTTTACTTCTCCGTCGGCTGCGGGACAGCCCACTTCGCCGTCGAGCCGCCCTACGACCCATACCTCGACGCCGCCGGCATCCTGCACCGCGGAACGAATAACGGTGAAGTTTTTCGTGCCGAGCCGCCGCCGCCAGCATCACTACAGCCCGGCCGGCTAAACAGTACGGGCCTGGGCAAGCGACTACTACTCATGCCGCGGGCTGGCGCCGTGGCTTATATCGGCTGCAATACGGGCGCCCAGCCCTGCGCCATGTCCCTGCTGGAAGGCTTCGTGAAAAGCGTGGCGGGAGGCGCCAGCAGGGTTGGCGACGCCTGGAAGGACGCCGTGGGCTATTATTGGCGCGCCGAGAAGCTGGCCGACCTAGCCCCTACCGACGACTGGTACCCGCCGAGCATCTTCTTTCAGGGAATGAAGTTCATGCTCTTCGGCGACCCGGCGCTCAGTCTTCCCAAAACTGCGACACCGTAGGCTGTAGGACGAGACGAGCCGCGTAAGTCGACAACGCCATGGGGGTGAGGCTGTCGTGCTTGAGCGCCCCGCACCCGAGTGGGCAACCAATCTCGCCGCCTGGGCAGGCCTGCTTGTTACCTGTGTGGCCCTGGCATGGGGCCGAGACGCGACTAAGATCGAGCCCTGTCTCT
>JANZZA010000571.1 GCA_026419655.1 Armatimonadota bacterium
GAAAAGGGCGAAACCGACAGTGAGAGAGGCCGCCCTTAGAATCGCCTCGGCCTTTGAGGGGGGGTGGGGGGCCGTGGCGGGCGCGCAGGTGGATATGGAGGCGATTATGGTGGGGGGTATGGCGGCGGCCGCGGTGGCTACGGGGGTCGTGGCGGTTTCGGTGGCGGCTACGGTGGCGCCGGCGGTGGGTATGGTTTGTTTATGCTGCCCAGTGAAGAGATGGAGCCACCAATGGCTTATATGCCTCAAAATGCTCTTCTCGTCCGTGGCCTGCCTGAGGAAATTGACCAGCTCAAAGAACTGATTGAGCTGCTGGACAAGCCGGCCAAGCAGGTGGAGATCTCGGTCAAGTTCGTCCAGGTCACGATAACCTCGGAGAAGTCCTTCGGCATTGACTGGACCGTGACCAATGGCCAGCTTGAGGTGTTCAACCGCGGGTTTGCGCCGGCCGAGGCAACGAACAACGTTGTGCGCTTCGCCCGTGGTCGCTTTGAGGCTCTATTGACTACGGCCCTCTCCAGCGGCCGGGCTACGGTGATGGCCGAGCCGATTGTCACGACCCAGAACAATATGCCGGCGGAAATCAACTTCTATACCGAGATTCCTTACTTCGCGGCGACGGTCACTTACAATGAGTTTGGCCAGCGCGAGGTAGACTATGAGCCGGATTATGTTTACGTTGACAACGTGCTGTCCGTTACTCCGCGCATCAACGAAGACGACACCATTACTATGGAAGTCTACCCGGAGATTGACCAGCAGGTTGGTACGGTCGAGGGGCCAAACGGTGAACGAATACCAATCACCAGTAACTGGTACGTGTATGTTCCGCAGGTGACGGTGGCGGACGGTGAGACGCTGGTAATTGGTGGCATGATTAACAAGACCACAGACGAAAACTTTCGTCGTACGCCGCTGCTGAGCGAGATACCTCTTATCGGTGAGCTTTTCAAGTCGAAGCGGCGGGTGGTAAACAACAGCGAGGTTCTCATCTTCGTCACACCGAAGATTGTGCGCCCGATACCGCGGGAGTAGGACAGGGGTATTTTGACGAGGACTCTCGGGCGAACGGCACCCTACGGGCGTGCCGTTCGTTTTTGGGGGCGACGGAGCGTGAGGCGACTGGTCTTCTCAAGTGCCGGCGAGTCGCACGGGCGCGGGCTAGTGGCTGTGCTCAGTGGCTTGCCGGCTGGCCTTGAGGTTGACCGCGAGGCCGTAGGGGAAGAACTGCGGCGACGCCAGCGCGGTTATGGGCGTGGCGGACGGATGGCTATTGAGGCCGACGAGGCCGATTTCCTGGCTGGCGTGCGCCACGGACGGACTCTCGGCTCCCCCATTGCTATCCTGATATGGAATCGCGACTTCGCGAACTGGCAGGCCGACATGGCGGCCTTCGCTGAGCCAGGTCAGGAGCCCAAAAGGCCGGCGGTCCGCAAGCCCCGGCCGGGCCACGCTGACCTTGCTGGCGCCCTCAAGTATGGGCATCACGACCTGCGAAACGTCCTGGAGCGGGCCAGCGCACGAGAAACGGCGGCACGAGTGGCCGTTGGGGCGGTGTGCAAGCAATTCCTTGCCGCATTTGGAGTAGCCGTCCGCAGCCAGGTGCTCGCCATCGAGGACGTGCAGGCCAAGCCCGCCGACCTTTCCAGCGACGAGGACTGGGCCCGGGTTGAGGCATCGTGCTTGCGGTGTGGCGATGCCGAAGCGGAAGCCTCTATGCGAGCAGCTATTGACGCTGCCCGCGAGGATGGTGACACCCTGGGCGGGATCGGTGAGGTGGTGGCGCTGGGTATGCCGCCGGGCCTGGGGAGCTATGTGTCGTGGGATGAGCGCCTGGATGCAGTGATCGCGGCGGCGCTCATGTCGGTGCCTTCTGTGAAGGCGGTGGAGATTGGCGACGGCCTGAGTCTGGCGCGGGTGCGTGGTTCGGCCGCCCATGACGAGATCGCGCCAGACGCCCGCCGCACATGGAAGCTTGGCAGGAGCAGTAACCGGGCGGGCGGCCTGGAGGGTGGGGTCACCAATGGCGAGCCGGTGGTGGCCCGCGTGGCTTTCAAGCCGATTCCGACGCTCCAGCAGCCGCTGCAGAGCGTGGATCTGGACACCGGGGCGCCGGAGATTGCTCACGCCGAGCGCAGCGACGTGTGTGTTGTCCCGGCCGGCTGTGTGGTAGCCGAGGCGATGATGGCCTTGGTGCTGGCTGATGCGATGCTGTGCAAATTCGGTGGCGACTGCATGGAGGATACCCTGGCAGCGTACCAGGCATATCTTGCGCGGCTGGAAGGCATGGTGGGGGACGGTGCCTAAGCTGTCGCTACTGCGACCGAGCGGGTCCCTAGCGCCGCCGGCGCGGGCGATATTCCTTGTTGGCTTCATGGCAGCCGGCAAGACCACCGTGGGCCGCCTTCTTGCTTCCGAGACCGGCCTGCCTCTCGTTGACACGGACGAGCTTATCGAGGCCCAGGTCGGACGGCCCATAAGTGAAATCTTTGCCACTGATGGCGAGCAGGCTTTTCGTGACCTCGAGAGCGACGTGCTCGCCCAGGTTGCCGCCGGCCCGCCGGCCTTGGTGGCCACCGGCGGCGGCATCATGGAGCGCCCTGCCAACGTGGATGTTATGCGCCGCAGCGGTTCCATCGTGTGGCTGCGGGTTTCGGCCGAAGAGGTGCTGGCGCGCACCGAGGGTGATGCCACCCGGCCGCTATTGAGCGTCCCCGACCGCATGGCGCGGGCGAGGGAGCTACTGGCCCGTCGCGACCCGCTTTATGCACAAGCCGACATTGTGGTGGATACTTCGGGCCGCCCGCCGCGGCAGATTGCGCGGGAAGTGCGTAAGGCGCTTTTGTCGGATCCGCGGGTGGTGGCGCTACTTGTGCAGCATCCCATGGCCGTGCCTGTGAAGGTGCGCGGAGCCGCCTACCAGGTGCTCATCGGCCACGGGTTGCTCCACCGGATTGGCGAAATGGTGGCGCGCTTTCGGCCCAGGCCGAAAACGGGGGCGGTGGTGACGACTGAAGGAGCCTGCGTGACCTATGCGGAGGCCGCTGTGCAGGCTCTGAGGCAGGCAGACTGTCGCGCGGAGCTGATGGTCGTGCCTGACGGCGAGGAAAGCAAGTCCCTGGCGGAGCTGGGGCGGCTGTATGCTGGGTTTGCACGAGCAGGCCTGGACCGCAGCTCTTGGGTTTTTGCGGTTGGCGGGGGAGTGGTGGGTGACCTGGCGGGCACGGCCGCAGCGACCTACTTGCGGGGGCTGGCGCTCTGTCAGGTACCGACAAGCCTGCTGGCTCAGGTTGATAGCAGCGTCGGCGGCAAGGTCGCCATTAACCTGCCCGAGGGAAAGAATCTGGTCGGGGCCTTCCATCAGCCACGGCTCGTCGTCGCCGACCTTGATACCTTGACCACGTTGCCCGAGGAGCACATGCTAGAAGGGCTGGCTGAGGGCATAAAGCACGCGGCGCTCTTTGACCGAGCGTTTTTCGAGTGGCTGGAAGGCAACGCTGAGGCGGTGCTCAGGCGCGACCCGGTGGCGTTGCGGTACTTTGTGGCCCGGAATGTCCAGCTAAAGTCGGCGATAGTGTCGCAGGACCCTACAGAGCGCGGCCGGCGGGCGCTGCTGAACTATGGGCACACTATCGGCCATGCCCTTGAGCGTGGGGCCGAAGAGTGGGCCCTGTCGCACGGCCGGGCGGTAGCGGTTGGGATGGTGGCCGAGGCATGGGCGGCAGTCTCGGCAGGCATGGCGGAGGGCGATGTGGCCAGGCGGCTTGGGGCCCTGCTGCGGCGGGTGGGATTGTTGGCCGCGCTGCCGCCTGTGAACTATGATACGGCGGCTGCGGCCCTGGGACTGGACAAGAAAATCGCCGGCGGCGTCCTTCGTCTTCCGGTGGTGCGAAGAATTGGGGAAGCGCAGGTAGTCGAGGTTGGGCTGGATTTTCTCGCCGACGCCTTGCGGGGTATCACGGCCCGGGGCGGTGGGTCTCAGCCCTTCTCCTGCGAAGAAGGATAGCGACTTTCCATGGCACAGCCAGCGTGGGCAAAGCAATTACGAGAAGTGCTGGTTAAGGGCGCGGCGCTGACCGTGGGCACCGTGGTGGGCCTGGTTGTCCTGGCGGCTCTGGGCTCACTCATCATCTTTAGTTCCCCTCAGCCAGTTGTCCAGGTTCCTAATGTCATTGGCATGAGTCCCGAGGAAGCCGATAGCCAGCTTCGGGCGGCGGGGCTCAGGGCCGAGAAGGCAGGAGAGCGGTACGACGATACCATTCCCGCGGGGGCGGTGTGTCACACTGATCCTGGGCCCGGTCGAAGTGTGCGCAGGGGGCGGCTGGTGCAGTTATACACGAGCAAGGGGCCGCAGACGGCTGTGGTGCCGGACCTTATTGGCCGCAAGCTTGAGGAAGCGCGTTTGGCTTTGGCCAGGCAGAGGCTTGAGGTGGGCGAGGTTTGGAAGCGGCGGTCTCGGTACGAAGCCGGCACGATTGTTAGCCAGGAACCCTCGCCGGGCACTAAGGTCCCACCAGGAAGCGCTGTAGATTTGGAGTTGAGCGGGGGGCCAGAGTTCGGGGTCATTCATGTACCCGGCGACGGCGACAAGCTTTTCCGGGCCGTGGTTATACGGGTCCCAGCGGACTCGGGGTATCATCATGTGGTGGTGGAGAAAATCCACGAGGGTGCGGCCGAGACCTTGCATGACCAGATACACGCTCCCGGAGAGACTGTGCAAGTGGATGTGGTAGCTGAGCCGGGTGACCGGATGCGCGTCTATATTGACGAGCGGCGGGTGCTCGACCGCACTCTCTAGCTGCTGGACACCCCGTGGACGAAGACCACCTGCTGATTGAGCGCTTTCAGGCCGGCGACCGCAGGGCCTTTGATGCGCTGGTGCGGTCGCACTATCGGCGAGCGTATAACCTCGCCTTCCGGATTCTTGGCGACCCTGAGAAGGCAACCGACGCTACCCAAGATGCCTTCGTGCGCGTCTACAAGGGCCTGCCTAACTATCGCTATTCGTCAGCCTTTACCACCTGGCTGTACCGCATAGTCGTGAATGTGTCCCTCGACCTGGCACGCAGATCGGGCCGGTCAGCCACTATTCCCCTGGAGAGCGCCGAGGACGACCGTCTTTCGCCTGCTGACCATTTGGCGGGCGAAGAGACTCAGGACCCATCCGTGTCCTTATTGCGGACTGAGCGGGCCAGGGCTGTACAGGCCCTGTCTCTTATACACATCTGACGCTGCCGACGA
>JANZZA010000578.1 GCA_026419655.1 Armatimonadota bacterium
CGCCTTCGTAGCCCATGTCTGCGACGGCTCTCACAGTCCCTGCCAGGTCCCGCGCGCAGTCCTCGCGCACCGAGTAAAGCTGAAGGGCTATCGGGATGCGTGCCATATCATTTCTCACCTCTCACAGGGTCGGGTCAAATTTTCTCGTTGCCTTATGCCCTACCGCCCCACCTGGGCAACCTAAGCTTCCACGCAGCGGCAACTCCACCTTCCCACAGGTGACTGTTGCAAAACTCGTCTCCACCTAGCTGCCAGTGCATGTATGGTACGGGTTTGCGCCCGCGAGTTATGCTGCATGAGCGCGACTCAGTCGTGAAAGGACCGTTCTGCAACACTCACCGGAGAGTCCTGCGACGGGCAACAGGAACCTCAATCTTGCGCCAAACGGCCCTGGGGAACCCCTTTGGTGGCTGTTGTGCAGCCTGACTTCGCGCGAGCTGACTTCCTTAGCGAGTACAATCCCGAGGCCACAAGGGTAACACTTTCTGCACCCGGTATCTCGAAAGTGGGCGGCTTATAACGGTCTCTTTTGAAAGGGATTCCCCTCCATAGGTCCTCCCAGGCTTCTCGACGCTCCTTCAGCCCGATACCCCTTCACAGCGATAGTTGTGACCTGCGCGAAGGTAATGCCTCCCTACAAGCGAACCTAGCCGCCGGCCGCTCCAAGAAGGGAGGTGTGTGGCCATGACCGCTCGTGAGCGCTTTTTGGAGACCTTTCGCTTTGGCTCGCCGGACAGGCCTTTCATGATGTCCCAGTGGGTGTTCCCGGAGACGGTAGAACGCTGGCAGAACGAAGGGATGACCCCCGATGTACATTTCAACGCCTACTTCGGCTTCGATCGCATGGAGCACGTGCCCATAAATCTTGGCCTCATCCCGCCCATCAAAGAAAAGACCGTCGAAGAGAACGCCGAGCACGCCGTTATTGAGGATGAGCTGGGTGGTCGGCGCAAAGTATGGAAAGACCGCGGCATCGGCATGCCCCAGTGGATTTCTTATCCGCTCCGCGACCGGGCCACGTGGGAAGAATTCAAGCGCCGCCTCAATCCCCACTCGCCGTGCCGTTATCCGCTTTACTGGGACGACCTCAAGCGCTGCTATAAGGGGCGCGACTACCCCCTCGGCATCAGTGGCGGGTCCTTCTACGGCTGGATACGCAACTGGATGGGAATGGAGAACCTGGCCGTCCTGTACTATGACGACCCGGACCTGGTGGCGGAGATGACGGATTACATCGGCGATTTTGTGCTCACGGTCATCCGCCGCGCCGTCGAGGAAGTGGAGCTAGACTTTGCGACCTACTGGGAAGACATGGCCATGAAGACCGGCCCACTCATCTCGCCGGAGCTTTTCCGCAAATATATGTCGCCCAACTACCGCAAAGTCGTCGGGTTCCTGCGAGATGCTGGCATTGACATCCACATGGTGGACTCGGACGGCAATATTGACCAGCTTATACCGCTATGGCTTGAGGTTGGCGTAAATTGCGTCTACCCCATCGAGATTGCCGCCGGCTGCGACCCGCTTGCCTATCGGCGCCATTATGGCCGCCAGCTATTGATGCTGGGCGGAATTGACAAGCGGGCCCTGCGCGGCACCAAAGAGGAGGTTGAGGCCGAGGTCATGAGCAAGGTCCCGGAGCTGGTCAAGCAGGGCGGCTACTCGCCCATGGTTGACCACGCCGTCCCGCCCGACGTGCCCCTGGCCAACTTCAAATACTACCTCGACCTCTGCCACCAGATTTTCGCGGCGACGAAATAAGTGGCCGGGCGCCATGGGGTGTGTCAGATGGGCCGCAGGTCGCGGCGATGACAGGCGTCTCATTGCAGCGCTTCCAAACGAAGGACAGCTATTCCCGGAGGAAACTTCTATGGGCCGGAGTGTCGCGGCGGCGGCCGAAGTAGGAAGTATCCAGTTTTCTCAGGATTTTGTTTCAGGCAGGAAAGAGTAAGGCCCGGCGAATCACCCTGGTGTTTTGTGAAAAAGCCCGGCGTTGGCTTATACAGGGCCACGAAAAAGTGTATAAACTTGTCTGTCTCACCCCTTGCCTCGGAGCGTATCTCCAGGCGCTACCGAAACTTTTGCAGCATTATCTTTCGAAAACCGACTACTCCCCATCGGGCCTCTTCCATACCGTTTTAGTTCCGGCAGGCAAAGTACCCTTCCGCGCTCTGATGGTGGCGCTGGTGGTGAACATAAAGAGGCTGGTGAAGATAC
>JANZZA010000249.1 GCA_026419655.1 Armatimonadota bacterium
GAGGGCCGGGTAGAGAATGTCGCCGACCAGTGTTGACTTGCCCGACCCCGACGGGCCGGTGACGCAAATGAGCGCATTGAGCGGGAAGGAGACCGTGATGTCGCGGAGGTTGTGCTGGGCGCAGCCTTCAACGACAAGGCACCCGCCGGGGAAGGAAAAGCCCGCGCCCTGGTCCTCGGCTGGCGTGATTCGGCGGCTTTCGGGCACAGGCACGGTCAGAGATCCCGCCAGGAACCGGCCTGTAAGCGAGGCATTGGCGCGCGCCAGTTGGGTCGGGCCGCCCCTGGCGACGACGCGGCCACCCTGCGGACCGGCCCCAGGCCCGAAATCCACCACGTGGTCGGCGGAGCGCAGCGTCTGCGGGTCGTGCTCAACGACGAGAAGGGTATTTCCCGTGTCGCGCAGTCGCCGCAGGACGCGCAACATGCGGTCAACGTCGCGCGGATGGGTGCCGATAGTTGGCTCGTCCATTACATACAGCAGCCCTGTCAGGTTACCGCCGAGCTGGCTGGCAAGGCGCACGCGCTGGGCTTCGCCACCGGACAGGGTCGGGCCTGGGCGGTGGAGCGTGAGGTAATCGAGGCCCACGTCCAGAAGAAAATCCAGGCGGCTCTGGATTTCCCCAAGGACTTCGCTCGTGACGGCGCGCTGGGCAGGCGACAGGGACAGTCGTCTAAAGAAATCTCTAACATCCCCAAGCGGAGACAGGGAAAGCTCAACAATGCTACGGCCCTCTAGCCGTGCGGCGGCGGCATCCATGCGGATACGCCCGCCCCCACATGTCGGGCAGGGTTTTTCGTTAGCGGCTGGGTCCACCAGCCCTTCAGCTTCTTCCACGTCGGCTATCCATTCCTGACCTGGGGCAACCTTTATGCCCAGGCCGAGACAGGTCGGGCACCAGCCCTGTGGGTGATTGAAGGAATAGTGCCGGGGCGTGAGCGGCTCGTAGGCACGGCCACAACGCGGGCAGCCGTAAACAAGCGAAGCCCGCAGCTCTTCGCCGCCGCTGAGGGGTGTGGCAACAACTTCTCCACCAGAAAGCTTGGCGGCTGCCTCGACAGCTTCCGCCAGGCGGGGCCGCCGCGCCGGCTCGACGGCGACCCGGTCAACCACCACCTCGACCTGATGCCGCCGCCGCCGCGATATTGCAGGCGCTGCGTCCAGCCGCACCACCTCGCCGTCTATGCGCACCCGCGTCCAGCCCTGTCGTGCCAGCCGCGAGAAGGCTTCCGGGTAGTCTTCCTGGCCGGAAAGCCTCAGTGGCCCAAGCACCATCACTTGCTCGCCGCCAAGCTCTGCCAGAAGCCTGTCCACTATCCTGTCGGCTGTTTGGGTAGCTATCTCAACGTCGCATTTAGGACAGAAAGGCGTCGCGATGCGGGCGTAGAGTACCCTCAGATAATCATAGACCTGGGTCATGGTGCCGACCGTCGCCCTGGGGTTCCATGGGATGCCCCGCTGGTCGAGGGCGACGGCCGGCGGCAGGCCTGAAATCCTGTCTACCTTGGGCTTGGGCATCTGGGAGACAAACTGGCGGGCGTAGGTGGACAGCGACTCGACAAAACGCCGCTGGCCTTCAGCATAAAGCGTGTCAAGCGCGAGCGATGTTTTGCCGGAGCCCGACACGCCGGAAAGCACGGTTAGTTTCCGCCGTGGCAGACGGACATGGATCTTCTTCAGATTATGCTCGCGTGCGCCGTGGACCTGTATATACCCTGCGTGCGGCTGGCGGTTGACGCGGCGGCGACGGCCACCTGGGGGCGGGGCTGGCAGCCCTGCCAGCACCCGGCGCAGCAGTCGGCCGGTGTGGGAGGCGTCGTTGTGCGCGACTACCTCTGGCGGGCCCTCGGCCACTATCCGTCCGCCATCAGCTCCGCCTTCCGGGCCAAGGTCAATTATCCAGTCCGCGCTCTTTATCACGTCCGGGTGGTGCTCGACGACCAGGACCGTATTGCCTTCCTCGACAAAGCGCTGAAAAACTGCGAGAAGCTGGCGCACGTCGTCCAGGTGCAGGCCCGTAGTTGGCTCGTCGAGGATGTAAACACCGCGGCCGGTGCGCGGGCGGGCAAGCTCGGCAGCAAGTTTGACACGCTGGGCCTCGCCGCCGGACAGCGTAGTGGCCGGCTGGCCAAGTTTTACGTAGCCCAGGCCAACGTCGCGCATGACCTCGAGCATACGCCGGATGCGGGGCAGATGCGCGAAAAACTCCGCCGCCTCGGCCACTTCCATATCCAGCACATCGGCGATGCTCTTGCCCCGATAGGTTACTGCCACAGTCTCGCGAGCATAGCGGGACGAGTTGCACTCTTCGCACGGCACCCAAACATCGGCGAGGAAGTCTGACTCGATGCGGCGTGCCCCGTAGCCCTGGCAGGCAGCACAGCGGCCTTCAGGGGTGTTGAAGGAAAAGCGGCCCGGCTTGAAGCCCCGCGCCCGGCTTTCCGGCAGGCTGGCGTAAAAGGCGCGGATGTGGTCAAAGACGCCCACATAAGTCGCCGGATTGCTCCGCGGCGTGCGCCCGATCGGGTCCTGGTCAACCAGGATGACCTTGTCCACATGTTCCAGGCCTTCAAGGGAATCGTGCTCGCCGGGCTGGACCTCAGCACGATGGAGCGCACGCGCCAGGGCCGGGTAGAGCGTGTCGGCGACGAGAGAGCTTTTGCCGGAGCCAGATACGCCTGTGACGCACGTGAACAGGCCTATCGGGAAGCGCACGTCTAAGTTCTGGAGATTGTTCTGGCGAGCGCCCCGCACGACCAGCCAGCGGCCATCAGGCTGGCGGCGCCTTCTGGGTACGGGTATGCGCTCACGATGGGACAGGTAGCGGCCGGTAGGAGTGTCGGCGCGGCGTATATCTGCCGGTGTACCCTGGGCGACCACGCGCCCGCCCCGATGGCCGGCGCCAGGACCAAAGTCCACTATCCAGTCGGCGGCCAGGATTGTCTGCTCGTCGTGCTCGACGACGATGACCGTATTGTCGCGGTCGCGCAGCGCCCGAAGAGTATCAAGAAGCATCCCCTGGTCGCGGGGGTGCAGGCCGATGCTTGGCTCGTCGAGCACGTAGAGGCACTCGCTGAGCCCTGAGCCGACCTGACTGGCCAGCCGCAGGCGCTGGGCCTCGCCGCCAGCCAGGGTCGGCGCCGTGCGGTCCAGGGTCAAATACCCCAGGCCCACCTGCACCAGGAAGTCCAACCGCTCGCGGATTTCCTTGAGGGCGTCCTCGGCAATTTTCTCTTCCACTGGTGAAAGCTTCAGGCTGCTAAACCACTCACGGGCCTCGGCCACGCTCATCGCGACTAAATCGGCGATGGACTTTCCGCCAATGGTCACGGCCAGGCTTTCTGGGCGCAGGCGCCGACCCTTGCACGAGGGGCACACACCAAAGTTCATATAGGGCTCGTACCAGGCCCGCAGGCCCTCCGACCGAGCCTGCTTATAGCGCCACGAAAGCCAGTTGATTACACCCTCGAACCGTCCTCGGTGGCGCCATTCCCAGCCCTTCCAGTGGCGGAAGTAAAAGTCAATCTCCTCGTCGCCCGAGCCGTACATGAGCACGTGCTGATGTTCGGGCTTGAGTTTTTTCCAGGGCGTGCGCAAGTCAAAACCGTAGTGGCGGGCGGCGCCCTCAAACCAGTGACGGCGGCGCGGGTCTCTGAGGCTTGGCAACAGCGGGATGGCGCCGTCGAGGATGGAGCGGTCAGGGTATTCCACCAGGCGCTCCGGGTCGAAGACGTGCGTCTGCCCCAGGCCCTCACACTCCGGGCACATGCCACGCGGGCTATTGAAGGAGAAAGAGGCGTGCGTCGGCTCCGGGACGGAGATGCCGCACTGCTGGCAGGAAAAGCGGCGGGAGAGGAAGATTTCCTCGCGGTCAGTGGCCACGACCACGTCGCCTTCGCTCATGGCGAGGGCCACGTCGACAGCTTCGGCCACGCGGGGGCGCGCGTCAGGGGTGATTCTCACGCGGTCAACCACGAGGTCCACGTCGTGCCGCCGGCGACGGTCTAGCTGGGGAGGGCTGAACAGGTCGTGGACTTCTCCATCCACGCGCACCCGGGCAAAGCCCTTCCGCCGCAGCTCCGTGAAAAGGTCCATGAATTCCCCGCGACGGCCGCGC
>JANZZA010000599.1 GCA_026419655.1 Armatimonadota bacterium
GGACTGGACGCGCTTTCAACTTCTTGGGCTGGTGCGCGAGCTTCAGGCACGCGGCGTGGCGGTATATTTTTCCGTATTTGACATCTTCGTTACCGATGACTGGATAGGCCAGCATCCGGAGATTCTCCACGTCAACAGCGACGGCCAGCGCATCGGCTCGATCTGCCCGTGGAAGCACCTGGCAGACGGCACCTGGTATGAGGATTTTTTCGCGTCCCAGGTCGCCCGCGTCCTCAGTGACTACGGCTTCGACGGCTACCACCAGGCCGACGGGTATTGCCATCCGCGCCTGACCCTGTACCAGGGCGACTTCTCCGACGACATGGTTGACCAGTTCCTGGCAGATACTCAGGCGCCGCTGCCGACGGAGTTGCGCCCGCCCTCAGGGGACGACCCGCAAGTTATTCAGCGACGCGCCGAGTACATCTGGCGCCACCTGCGCAGGGAGTGGATTCTTTTCTATTCGCGCCGCATCACACGCTTTTGTCGCAAGGTTGCCGAAACCGTGCACTCCGTCGGCAAGAAGGTCGTCCTCAACCAGGCCCTCACGCGCGAACCCTTCCAGGCCCTTTATCGCTACGGGGTTGACTATCGGGCGATTGCCGACGCCGGCGCCGATGGGTTCATCCTCGAGACGGTCACGCCGGGCGTTTCTCTGGGCGGCGAGCACGGCGCCGAAGCCCATCCGCACTTTGACTTCCTGGCTATGACCATGCTCATGAAAGCCCGCCTGCCCGACCGGCCTTTGCGCTGCCTGAATAACACCCACGACGTTAACGAACAGTGGGATGTCCTGCGGCACGGCCCACAACTGCTAGAGCGCGAGATCCTTTCCAATGGCAACCTTTACATCTCGACGCGCCGGGGCCTGCGGCGGTGCTCTGAGGGGCCGCTGGTGTGCCTGGCCGACGGCCTGCAAGCACATGAATGGGCCTGGTTGCGCCAGTGGTGGGGGCTGGGGTTTTCCCAAATCCCGCGCCGGCTGCTGGCGGCCACCGTGCTCTGGTCTGATGCTACCTTTGTGCCCCAGCTCGATGACTATCTGGCCTCCCGGCGCTTCACCACCCACAAGCTGCTGTATGAGCTAATGTCGCGCGGCGCGCCAGTGGCCGCCGTCGCTCGGATAGAAGACCTGGACGCCGTGACCGGCCCGCTGCTGGTTCTCAATCCTCATCTTTTCCCGGACGCCGAGCTGGCGCAGGCAATCGCTTACACCGGCGGCCCGGTAATCGTCATCGGCCCGAAGCTGGCCCCCTTGCCGCCTGGGGACATAGAGTTCGGCGACGTCCACCCGCCTGGGGAGCTGTGGTGCGCGGTGTACCGAGGGCCCGAGAAACGTGAGATTGTCGTACCGCCTGACGAGCCGGAAGTTATTCCCGAGGACTTCGCAGCTCTCCCGGACCCGCTGCACTATTTCCGGGAGCTACATTTCCGCAAGGTGTCGGACGGATTTCTTCAGACCTGCGCTGACTTGATTGCTGAGTGCGCCGGAGCGCCCCGCATACTTCATCGCGGGGATGTCATACGGGCGCTAGCCATCGAGATGAGCGACGGCGCTCTGCGCCTGTACGTCACCAATCACTGTCACTACTACGTGCCCACCAGTGTAGACGTGCTCCGCCCCATAAAGTCAGCGCGCACTCTCACGGCCTTTCCTGCCGGCCCGCCGGCGGTCAGCGGCTCGGTAATCTCTGTACGCATCCCGCCGCAAGGTGCCGTGGCTGTGGAAGTGGCGGCGCAGTGAGCATATATCTCGTGGGGGGAGAATCATGAGTCCGCGCAAAAGTGTCCGCGCACTGATGTTGGCTTTGGTGTGGATTGCGTCCCTGGCTGCTGCTGCTGTCGCCTACGCAAAGGTCATCGCCGTGTCGGGCAATGATTCGGCCGCTATACAGGCGGCCATTGACACTGCCGGCCCGGGTGACACCATAAGGCTAGCCGCCAAAGCCTACTTGCTGTCCAGTCCAGTTACGCTCAAGTCACGGCTGCGTCTGCTGGGCGCCGGCCGCGACAAAACAGCACTCCGCTTCGCTGGCGACAGCCCAGGTGTGCTGTTTGACCTCAGCGGATGTGAGGGCGTTGAGTTGGCTGGATTCACCCTTGACGCCGCAGGAAACCCCAAAGCTCACCAGGGCATCTACGCCACGCGTGCCAGTCGGCTGAACATTCATCATCTGGCCATCCGCAATTTCGTGGCCGGCTCGCCGTGGGGGCCGCACGGAATCCTCTTCAGCGGCGAAAACCCTACCCGGGCTCACGGCGTGACCGATAGCGTCATAGCTGACTGCCTGTTCGAGAACATCGCGCCCGACTCGCCCTGGAGCGCAGCCATCCGCCTGGCCTGGGGGTCTTCGCGCAATCGCGTCCTGCGCAACGTAATCCATAACACCGGCCGCGGCGGTATTCTCGCCAATGATGGCTCCAGCGACCTGGTTATCCGCGGCAACGTAATCTCGGGCTCCGGCGGCGAGGGGCTGGGCATCGAAGTCTGGGTCGGCTGCGACCGCGCCGTTATCGAGGACAACCACATTGACCACTGGCTCAGCATTGGTGCCTGTGATTTCTGCGCCGTCCGCCGAAACGTCATCAGCGACCATTCCGGCGTGGTCAAATTCATAGGCATCGAAGGCATCGGCAACTGGTGTGTTATTACCGACAACGTGGTGGACGACGGCCAGCAGATTGGCCTGTCCGTCTCCGCCCCTATGCCAAAGAACTACTTCTACTGGGCCAACAACACCGTCCGGGCGTGTGTGCAGTGGGGCGCTCAGCTCCAGGGAGAGGAAGGCGGCATCGCCTATCACTATTTCTACCGCTGCCGCTTCCTCGGCACGACCGTCGGTCGCGGCAACCCTGCCTATCCGGGCGATGAGGGGCACGGTTTTCGCACCAATGGCAACGTCCGCCACCTGACCATGGAGGAGTGCGAATTTTCCGAAAACGCAGGCTATGGCCTGCAGTTGGGTGGCGCCGGGGTGGATTGCCTCAGCTTTATTGCCTGCCGCATCGCAAACAACAAGGCAGCAGCCGTCGTTGGTCCGCCTGACTACCACGGCCCGGCCAACCCCGAGGCCTACACAGCCCTTGAGTGGACCGACTGCATCGCCGAGGGCAACGCAGACAACCACCTGCCCCCAGAGAAACCTTTTGCGACGGCGCGACCGCAC
>JANZZA010000605.1 GCA_026419655.1 Armatimonadota bacterium
TCAAAGGGGACTGTTGCGAAGCTCACCTGGACGTAGCCCCCGGCCCGTGAACGGCACAGATTTATGCGGGCAACTTATACCGGGTGGAAGCGACTCACCATTGCAAAGAATGTTTTGCAACAGTAATCAAAGGGTTTCCCCCAGAAAAGGCTTTGCGAGGGAGAGGGATGAAGTCTAAAGTCCTGCGGAACCGGAAGTTTCTGGCAGACCTTTTTGCAGGTCCTTTTCGTGGCCACGGCATAATCATGGACCATGAGCCGATACCGTCGGGTATGCCTGCCGACGTAGCTTCTTCTGACAGGCCAGTGACTGACTGGCTCGATTTTCATCTGCGCAACTATGAGGCCCAAGTGCGTGTCCTTGAGGCCACCAGCCACGATGGTGTGCCTTACGTGAAAATCCATACCGGCACCCAACTTTTCGCGGAGGCTTTTGGTTGTCCGGTACATGTCTATGAAGACGGGTGGCTGGCGGCCCGGCCCCTGGTAGAGACGCCAGCCGAAGCCGACGCGCTTGTGCAGCCGACCCTTGATGCCCGGCCTCTCCAGCGCGTTTTTGAACTTGCGGCGTTGCTCCGCGAGCGGGTCGGTCCGGACGTGCCTATAAGCGTGCCGGACATCCAGAGTCCCTTCGACATTGCTGCTCTTATCTGGCGCAAGGAAGCCATGTTCCTCGCGATGGTTGACGCGCCGGATGCCGTAAAGGGCCTCGTGGAGAAATGTCACGCACTGCTGGAGGAATTCCTGCGCACCTTCATCCGCGAGGTTGGTGAGGTGAACCTGTGCCACTGCCCGACCGCGTGGGCGCCGCCAGAGTTGGGCTGCTGGCTGAGTGAAGATGAGGCCGGCAGCATGAGCACGGAGATGTTTGAGGAGTTTTGTTTGCCCAGCCTGACGCGACTAAGCGCGGCCTTCGGCGGCCTTTTCATTCACTGCTGCGCCAACGCTGATCACCAGTACTCCAGCTTCCTCAAGATTCCCAATCTGCGCGGGCTGAACCGCGTCTTCCAGGCGCCCGGGCCACGACCGGCGATTGAGGCTTTCGCCGGCCGGGCCGTACTCATTCAGGCCTGGATGACGGAGCAGCAGGTCAATGAGATGCTGGATATGGCCCTGCCGGAGTCGCGCTTCATCTTCAACATGCCGCCCGTGCCGCTAGACGAAGCCAAGGCGCTATACGAGCGGATGCGAGAGCGTTGTCCTCGCGAGGAATAGCTTCAAGTGGCATCGCAAAAGGGTATCGGACGGGTTGACCTGGCGTGGGCTTCTATACAGTGGGCTATCTGGCGTCGAAAAAGTCTTATTAAGCTATAGTGCGCGGCAAAACGCCAGGACAACGCGGGCTCTTGTCGAAAGGTGTGATAGAGGCCTCCCGCCGTGGGCACGCCCCGGGCTCGACGGTTCAACGCACCGTATCGCCAGCTCTTCGTGGCGCTTCAGCGCGGTTCAACGAAGAGGCGTATAGCTGTTCGTTCCTGGCCGTCTACCTCCACGTCCACGAAAGCGGGGTAGCATATGAGGTCAATCCCCGAGGGAGCCAGGAAGCCGCGCGCGATGGCGATGGACTTAATAGCCTGGTTGAGCGCGCCCGCCCCAATGGTTTGAAGCTCTGCTCTCCCTTGTTCGCGCACTGTGCCCGCCAGTGCGCCAGCAACCTTGTTCGGATCCGACTGCGATCGGACCTTCAGCACAGGCACTGGTTATTCCCCCTTGGCCCGGCGAGTTTGCCCCTTTTTTGTGCTCGAGCCGGCCCAGACGACTCGAGCGACCCGCCGGATTATTACAGGCGTTGCTACCTATGCTAAGACGATGATTTACTACCGTTGGCCGAGCATTCGTTTATCATTCAATTTCTCCCTGCTCGGCCAAGCTGATTCTGATAATGGCTGACGCATGCCCCGTATTTTCGTTGGCCTCAACCAGTGCCCCTTGAACTACTCCCCGCGACCTTTTTGGTACCTGGAAGCGTGTCGGTATGCCCGACAAAAACCTCCCAACAGCAATATCTTTATCAACTCCGATGACGCTGTCAAGTGCCCCGCAAAAACCTGCGTCGGAAAGATAGGCTGTGCCGCCAGGCAAAATGCGCTCATCGGCGGTTTGTACATGCGTATGGGTCCCGATGACGGCAGTGACGCGCCCGTCGAGGTACCATCCAAGAGCCTGCTTTTCACTTGTGGCTTCGGCGTGAAAGTCAACGAGGATTATTGCCGCTTTGCCGCCGATGTCGGTTAGTAGGGAGTCAGCGGTGCGGAAGGGACATTCGATTGGGTCCATGAAGACTCGGCCTTGAAGATTGACAACTGCGACGGGCGTGCCTGCGCCGTCATGGAAGATGGCATGGCCGCGGCCCGGAGCACCAGGGGGATAGTTAGCTGGCCGCAGGAGCCTGGCTTCTTCGTCCAGCAGAGCGGTGGCTTCCTTTTGCGCCCAGATGTGGTTGCCGCTGGTCAGTACGTGGGCGCCACAGTCAAACAGCTCTTGAGCCGTTGCCCTGGTTATGCCGTAGCCAGCGGCTGCGTTTTCGCAGTTCACAATGACGAAGTCCGCATCCAGCTCGCTGATGAGAGCGGGCAGGCGGGCGGCCAGGATATTCCGTCCTGGCCGCCCGACTACGTCAGACAGAAACAGGATTCTCACCCCCGGAAGTCTCCTTTCGGGCTACCGCTCCGTCCAGCGAGTAATGGCCTATTCACTTGGCGTACTCAATCGCCCTGGTTTCGCGGATGACCGTCACCCGGATTTGGCCGGGGTAATCGAGCTGTTTCTCGATCTGCTCGGCCATGGCGCGAGCCAGGCGGTGGGCACCCAGGTCGTCTATGCGGTCGGGTCTCACCAGCACGCGGATTTCGCGTCCCGCTTGGATAGCAAACACTCGCTCGACGCCGTCGAAGGCCGCTGCCAGCTCTTCGAGTTCTTGTAGTCGCTTTAGGTAGGCCTCAAGAGTTTCCCTGCGCGCTCCTGGGCGAGACGCTGAGATAGCGTCCGCCGCCTGGATAAGCCAGGCCTCAACGCTTTCCATGGGCACGTCTTCATGGTGAGCAGCGATGGCATGGACCACCTCGCGATTCTCGCCCCGCGAGCGCGCCACGTCGGCGCCCAGGAGGGCGTGAGGGCCATTGCGCTCGTAGTCGAGGGCTTTTCCGATGTCGTGAAGCAGGCCCGCCCGCCGCGCCACGGCAACCTTCGCACCTATCTCGCCCGCCATCATACCGGCCAGGTGGGAGACCTCAATCGAGTGACTCAGGACGTTCTGGCCATAGCTGGTGCGGTACTGCAGCTTGCCGAGCAGCTTGACGACTTCAGGCTGCAGGCCGCTAACGCCCGTCTCAAAGGCTGCCTGCTCACCTGCTTCCTTTACGCGCTCATCCACCGTGCGCCGTGCTCGTTCGATAACTTCCTCGATTCGCCCCGGGTGGATACGTCCATCACTAACTAGTTGCTCAAGGGCCACACGGGCAATCTCGCGGCGCACAGGATCGAAGGCCGAGATGACCACAGCCTCCGGCGTATCGTCCACGATGAGGTCAACTCCTGTGAGCTGCTCAAAGGTGCGGATGTTACGCCCTTCGCGGCCGATGATGCGGCCCTTCATTTCGTCGCTGGGGAGGGCAACCACGCTGACAGTAGTCTCCGAAGTTTGCTCGACAGCGCAGCGCTGAATGGCTTCGGCGATTATCTCCGTGGCCTTGCGTTGAGCTTCAGCTCGCACGCGCTCCTCAGCAGCTCGCACCAACTGGGCCGTGTCGGCCTCCAACTCCTCCGCCACCCGCGCGAGCAAAACCTCCCTCGCCTGCTCGCGCGTCATTGAGGAAACGTGCTGAAGTTCTTCTTCCAGGCGCGTCGCAAGCTGGGATAGCTGGTTTTCTTTTTCCTGAACCTGGCGCTCGCGTCGCTCGATGTCGCGTTCCCGCGCGTCCAGTTCTGCCTTCCGGTGGTCGAGCGCATCCTCGCGCTGGTCCAGGCGCCGCTTTTGCGTCTCTACTTCCCTGCGGGCCTGTTTCAGCTCGTCTTCTATCTTGCTGCGCAGGCGCAAGGCTTCTTCCTTGGCCTGCAGCTTTAGCTCCCGGTCCCGCGCTTCCAGTTCGGCCTTCTGTTGCTCTGCTTCCCTCCGCAGCCGCTCGCGCTCCCGCTCCACTTCTCTTGCCAGGGCTCGTGCTCGGGCTGCGTACACAACCGAGGCTAGGACTGCCACTCCTGCACCGAGTACGGCGACAATCAGGTCTACGGATAATATTTCCGACAGGGCTTTCACGCCCTGGTCACCTCCATTGGTGAGAACCGTCTGAGACTGGACAGCGCCTTCTATGTCAACGCTCACGCGACGTTACGGAACGGCTCTATGCTTAACGCTGTCCCTCAGTCGTCGGCTGGAACTACGCGGGCGATGACGCTGCTAATCGTGTCTGGGTCAAAGCCGCGGCGGGCAAGATACTCATACAGGCGCCTGCGCTTGGTGTACACGTCCAGCGCTGCCAGGGTCCTGAGACGTCTCTCAGCCAGGCGTTGCGCCATGGCGTCCTGGTCCATCCCGCTGAGGGCGTCGTCTACCGCCGCCTTTGCCACTTCGGCAGCCACCCCGCGCTGGCGCAGCTTGGCGTAAACGGCCCGCGGGCCACTCCGGCCCTGGGCTACAAGCTGCTCGGCATATGCGCGGGAGTGGGCAGCGTCGTCCACGTATCCTAGCCGCTCAAGCTGTCCCAGAACGGTCTCGATGGTAGTTTGGTCGAAACCCTTGGTTTTCAAGTATCGCCTGATCTCCGCGCGGCTACGGCTCCGCCGCGCGAGTAATCTGAAAGCCTTGCTCCGTGCTTCTAGTAACGCGCTTCTTCGCATCACCTCCGACAGTAAGGCTTCGTTCAGTTCCATACCTCGCCGCAGTCCGAGGCTGGCTACGTCTTCGGCCGTCAGACGTGCCAGCTTCTGGCCGTCCACATACAGCCACACCAGCCGTTCTTTTCCCGACTGGCGTCGCACACTTGTTATCAAACCTGTGCGGGGCATACTATTCAGCCGGCTCCGCGCCTAAAGGCTCTTCCTCGGCCGGAGCTGGCGGCTGCACCACCTGGGCAGCGGCTCGAATCTTGGCTTCTATTTCATTTGCCAGTGCTGGGTTTTCGACCAGGTGCTGCACCGCGCTCTCCCGTCCCTGGCCCAGCCGCTGCTCACCATAATTGTACCAGCTTCCAGACTTTTCGATGACTCTCAGCCGCACTCCCTCGTCAACGAGACAGCCTTCGCGGGAGACACCCTTGCCGTATATTATGTCAAACTCCGCCCGCCTGAAAGGTGGGGCCACCTTATTCTTTACCACTCGCGCAAAGGTATGTACTCCGATTATTTCGGTTCCCTTCTTTATCCACTCTCCGCGCCGAAGCTCTAGACGCACCGATGCCCAGAACTTCAATGCCCGCCCTCCGGGAGTGGTTTCGGCCGGCCCGAACATAACGCCGATTTTCTCGCGCACCTGGTTGATGAAGATGACGATGCACCGCGTATTGGCCACGGACCCGGCGATTTTTCGCAGGGCCTGGCTCATCAGCCTTGCCTGTAGCCCCACGTGGCTTTCACCCATGTCGCCCTCCAGTTCTGCCTGCGGCACCAGCGCCGCCACCGAGTCGACCACTACCATGTCCACTGCTCCGCTTCGCACGAGAGCGTCCACTATCTCCATGGCCTGCTCGCCAGTATCCGGCTGCGATACGAGAAGCTGCTCGGTATCCAGGCCCAGGGCTTCGGCGTATTCGCGCGGGAGGGCGTGCTCGGCGTCAATGAAGGCCACTGTCCCGCCTTGCCGCTGGGCCTCAGCCAGAAGCTGCAGGGCGAGAGTAGTCTTGCCTGATCCTTCCGAGCCGTATATTTCCACCACACGGCCACGCGGCATTCCGCCCACGCCGAGCGCTATATCGAGGCTAAGCACGCCGGTTGGAATGACTTCTACGTCCATGGCTGGCGGCCGCTCACCCAGCCGCATGATGGCCCCATCGCCGTATTGGCGGCGAATGGTGCCCAGAGCGGCCTCCAGGGCCTTGTGGCGGTCCTTAGCAGGCTCTGCACGTTCCGGCTTGCGGGCCATGTACAAACCCTCCTGCCTACGTTGCTCACCCCCCACCGCCCAAGACGAATCGTTCAACTACCTCGTAGGTCGGACCGTGGCGGCTGAGATGGCTGCGCATCAGAACGAATTCCTCGACTGTGACCCGACCAACCTCAGCTTCTGCAAGCTCGGCAAAGGTGCGGCTCAGGTCAGGAATCCGTGCGCCTCGCCGGACTCGGCCTATTGTCAGGTGAGGTTTGAAAGGACGCCCCTCTGGTGCTGCCAACCCCGCTTGTGCTGACAGTTCCTCGAGTCCATCCGCCACCTGCCCCAACACATCCACGTCCCCTGACACACCTACCCACAACACCCGAGGGTTCCGCAGCGACGGAAAGGCTCCCGCGCCCCTCAAGACTAACTCCGCTGGCTTTCCGACTTCCGCCACTTTCCGCCCGACCTGCGTTACTTCCCCAACCCGCTCCGCGCTCACCTCGCCGAGGAACTTAAGGGTGATGTGCAGGTTCTCGAGCTCAACCCATTTTATCACCTGAGGCAGGACTCTGGAAATCTGGCGGCCTAAGTCGAAGGCACGTTGGCGGATGTCCGCAGGAAATTCCAGCGCGAAAAAGAGGCGCCATGACTCCCCCGCTGGCATGTATCAGATTTCTCCTAGTATGAACTTGCGCAGGCGACTGAGGGCCATTTGCGCCACGCGTTCCTTGAATACGGTGCGTTCTGTTGGCCAACAGAAACCGTCCACCACACAGCGCGACTCGTCGGCTACGGCGATGAAAACGGTACCGACGGGCTTGGTGGGGGTGCCGCCGGTTGGGCCAGCGATTCCCGTGGTAGCCAGGCCGTGGGTTGCTCCGGCACGCCGGCGCGCTCCTTGAGCCATCGCCCGCGCACACTCCTCGCTCACTGCTCCGTGCGTCCTGATTATGTGCTCAGGCACACCCAGAACGTCCATCTTAGCGTCGTTGGAGTAGGTCACGTAGCCAGCAAGAAAGTACTCCGACGCGCCAGGGACGTTGGTGATTCGGTGGCCGATCAGCCCTCCAGTACAGCTTTCCGCCACGGCCAGGGTCGCCCCGCGCTCACGAAGGAGCCTTCCCACCACCTGTTCCATCGTCTCGTCGTCCACAGCATATATGTAGCTCCCAAGCCGCTGACGCACTTGGGCTTCCACGGGCCCGAATCGCTGGGCAGCTTCCTCTGGGCTAGCGGCCTTGGTTGCCATCCGCACCTTCACTTCGCCCGGACTGGCGTACAGAGCAATGGTGGGGTCGGTCTGGGCCGTGATAACGTCCTCCAGCTCATTGGCGACCTGGGATTCGCCTATGTCCACCAGCCGCAGGATGCGAGTATACAGGCTGCGTCCCGCTTCAGATCGGGCTGCAAAGTCTCGCACCACCGCCTCGGCGTGGTGTTCCCACATTGGCCGGAGCTCCGTAGGCGGCCCGGGCAACGCTACAATGAGCCGTCCTTCGGCCTCGACGACGACCCCGGGTGCGGTGCCAACCTCGTTGGGTAGAGTCCGACCTCCCTCTGGCACTTGTGCCTGCCGAAGATTGTTGGGTGTGATCTGCCGCCCTCGCGTGGTAAAAAACTCCCGCAGCCATTGCTCGATTTCGGGCAGCCTTATTAGCCGCTTGCCTGTTGCCTCAGCCACCGCTTCTCGCGTCAGGTCGTCTTCGGTCGGCCCAAGTCCTCCGCAGAGGATGACTATCTCGGCGCGCTGCATAGATTGCCGGAT
Organism: Armatimonadota bacterium; assembly: GCA_026419655.1. GTDB lineage: Bacteria > Armatimonadota > Zipacnadia > Zipacnadales > FEN-943 > JANZZA01. The sequence continues at coordinate 7,793 of JANZZA010000605.1, forward strand.
TTGGTCAGCCAACCGCCCAAGATTGTCGCCAACCGTGACACGGTAGAGCACGTCCACTCCCAGGCGAGCCAGGCGCTGGGAGAGGTAGGCAGCGTTGGTGTCAATTATCTCGCCGAGGAGAAGTTCTGTTCCGACACTGATGATTTCGGCACGCACGGCACTAGCGTCCCCTTCGGAGAGCCTTGCACCCCGCGGTTCACAATCTCGCTGTTTCCAGGCCGATTATAGGGGCCGCTCCTTGCCACGGTCAACGTGCAGCGGCTTGCAGCGGAGTCGTTGTCGCCATAGCGTGATTGTTGCAAAACCGTATTTTCATTGTTGAGGCACGGCTCTCCAGGGCTACCTGCGGGTACAAACCACGCCGTCCACAAACTGGCAGCTCCCCAGAAGTGAGTTTTGTAGCAATAACCTAGAGGGCTTTGTTTGCGGCCATGCCCCGAAGCCCTAAAAGCTGCTAAAAGCTTCCTTTCCCAGGGGCAACCCTTTGGGATGCTCGTGACGCAGCCCATTGTTTCTAAGGGGACTGTTGCAAAACCCGCCGTCGGCTTACCTAGAACGAGGAAAGTCCACAGCGCTTTATGACTGACCTTTTTCCCGCGATTTCCTCACGCGGTAGAGAAAGCGACTTTTGCAACAGTCTCCTAAGCTTTCCATCCTCTTCTCGTGGCACTGCTGCTGTTGCGACAGGCATGCGGCTCCGGTACACAGGTGGCAGCGCGCTTACTGGTTCGGGCTGCGTTGAAGTTTCAGCTTATGGTTTCCCGTGTGGAAATGAAATTCTGCGGTGGCTGTTACACGACCCACCCTTTCGCTTGATAGCTCTCCTACGTGGACTGCTGCAAAAGCTGGCGTTGACTTATCCGGAGTAGACTGTTGCAAAACTCACCCCCGCCTAGTTCCCAGTCCGTGCACGTCAGAGATTCGTGGCGGCAACTTATGCCGGGTGGGAGTGGATCACCTGCGACAAGAAGGTTTTGCAACAGTCACCCGAGGCAAGAGAGTGTACAACGCTGTGTTCTCAACCTTCTATTTGTGGTTGCGACTCGGTACCGCCAAGCCGGGTTTTGCAACAGCCTCTTAGCGGGCACACTCTTCAGGGCGCAAACACAACGCCTTCTGCGCCGGGCGGCTCGGACACGGGCCTTTTAGGACGGTCTCCTGAGAAATGCAGACAGCGCCATTCTCATGCCCACCGCTTCCAGCCAACTGGTCTTTTCAGCCAGTGCTCAGAAGACATGGCATTTGTACGCCCACGGCCTAAAACTGCGCCCGCCTTGGCTGCGCTCATGTGGCCATGCGGAAGTCCAGGTGGGGCGGAGGTGGGTATTCGCGCCGCACTCGCTCTCGCAGGGCCTCAGTAACTTCCATACCCTCAGCCTTCGCAAGGCGCTGCTCATGCAAGCCATACCACAGGTCGCTGAGGGAAACCTCTCCCTCGCGCACGTCTGGAATCTCGACGCGCTGGTCCAGGATGCGCTCCACAGTAGCCAGGTCGCCCACCGCCAGGGCCGCCTGCGCTTCGAGCAGCACCACCCGGCCCGAGCTGCGTGCCGGCTCGGGGATTTCTCGCAGCAGGGCCAACCATTCCGCCGCGCGTCCCGTGCCCAGCAGTGCTTGAGCGCACTCGACTATTATCGGCTTGAGGTCGGGGCGCAGCCCAACGGCTCTCACAAGGAGGTCGGCAGCCTCAACCGGCTGACCTTCTTCTCGCATGAGAACCGCCAGGTTCCGCAGTGCCCAGGGGGTCTCTTCAAGCTGCAGGGAGCGCTCCCACGCCGCGCGCGCAGCGTTACGGTCGCCGGCGGCATAGCGCAGCACGCCCAGGTGCAGCCAGGCCAGCCAGTGCTGACTCCGGCCGGCGGCAACGCTTTCCTCAAGCAGCTCGCGCCATTCTGGCTGGGCCATGTAAGACCCCGGCGGCACCGATGGGGGAGAGGACGGCAGCTCTCCGGTCTCAAGCAGGTTCAGCCATGGCATCTCTGCCTCGCCAAGGCTGGCATCGTCAAAGACAAGCTCCGGACCGCACATGGGCGGTTCCCCCGATGCTCTTCGCCGTTTTTGTTCCAGGGCGCCACAGCCGGACCCGCGGTGCAGTATTTCGGACGGCCTTGCGCGTGCGGTCGCGGCACTCTGTGCAAACTCTGCGTCAAGCTGCTCGGCCGTGACGAGCTGGTCCAGAGCTTCCTGTACCGCCTGCTGAGCGCGCTCCCAGTCTGGGCCATGGACGGCCTCTGCGTCAGCCTCCACCAGCCCATAGGCCTCGAGCCATTCCCATTCGGCCCCTGCTGGCATGGGCAGATGCTCGGCTTGCGTGCGCGCCAGTCCTGCCTGGATTTCTATGTAGGCGCAGCCCGGCTGGGCCAGGAACTCCTGCCAGCGCTTTCCGCCCGGCCCCCGGCCCCACACGAAAAGCTTTCGGCCCTTGAGAAGCGCCGTCGAGGTCTGCCCCAGGCCGACGCCCTCTGCGTTTAACGCAGCAATCCATGGCTGGCGACCGTCCGGGACGCGGAAGAAAAAGTCCATGGCACGCGAAAGATTCGTGGGGTACGTCGCGTCCGTCTCGCCGTCGAGAATCGGGACCGGCACGCACCTGAGGCCACCTTCATAGCCGAAACAATATGCATGGTCGCTAGGTGTGACCACTCTGGTGTCTTCTGTCTCCGGCACGGCCATATTTGACCACCAGTACATCGGCACTTCCGTGGCGTTCGGGTTGATGATACGCGGTCGGACAAAAAGCACCTGGGAGCCGTCGGGAAGATATGCATCAATCTGGAAGGGCACGCGCCGGATTCTCTCCCATTCGTAAAGTCTCAGCACCGGGGTACCGTCATGGCCTTCTACGCGGGCGGCGAAAACTGGAGAGCAAGTAAAAACGCAGTGGCCTACCA
>JANZZA010000613.1 GCA_026419655.1 Armatimonadota bacterium
GGCATACCACGGGCCGATAAAGCCGTACTGGTCAATGTACATTCCGCTCGGCTTCAGCTCGGCGGCCACGCGCCGGTAAGTCTGCGCCAGGTGCTCGCGCCAGCCTGGAGCCGAGTGGCACATGACGTGCTCGGTTCCCTCGCCCCCATAAATCATCGGGTTGCCTTCGCGGTCGCGCATGTTGTTGGCGAGTACGTTTTCCTTGCCCCATTGCGCCCGCTCATCACACAAATAGCCCTCAATGTACAATCCCACGTGGACGCCCAGGTCTTTGGCGAGGGCAATAGCCGCCGCCATCTTCTCCAGTCCGCCAAGCTCGTCGTAATGGCTGTAGTCGCCGACGCGCCCGTATATCTTGGATTCGCCGAAATCAAAGATGTGCAGGTAATCCAGGCGGCCGAAAAACTCGCGGTCTGCCTGGATTATTTCGTCCATTCGCCATCGGCCCGCCCCGCTGTCATAAAGCTCGCTCCAGGCCAAGTGCTGTCGGTAGTTGAAACATTCGCGGAACCACTGCTTGCGGGGAACCTGAGGCTGATACCAGGTACGGACCCAGTCGCGATATATGCGCAGTGCGGCCCGCCAATCGCCAGTGTGGGCGCGCAGGGCCGTTTGGGCCACAGGTATTTCCTCGCCTGGCTGATACTCTCGCTGAAAGTACTCAATGGCCCAGTCAATGCCGTCCTGGTCCTTCTGCATCTGCCACTGCTTGAAAATGTCGTCCAGGTCGTAGGTCAGCAGGGCCAGGCCGCGGCCAGCTTTCGGATTGAAGGCGTCGCAAACTTGAAGCGGGTATTCTCCACCGTACCAGCCAGCCAGAGACGCCGGCTCATTGCTGATAATGCCACCCTTGCGTGCCCACAGATACCATGTATCCTCAACGGTGCCGATGCGCAGGCTCCTGATAAGAGGAAAGCGCACGGCGGCCATTTGCGGCTGGTCGCCGGTGTACGTGAGGTCCAACCAGAGCTTTATTTCGCCGCCGGGCGCTGCCTCGCACAGAAACTCGCCGCGGATGGGCACACCTGCGCCCATAGCATCAAAGGGCACGCGCAACAAAAGGCCCTCGCGGCGGCGCTCCACTATGGGCTGACCTGCCTCGACCATGCCCGAAGCCACCCTTTTCTCGCCGACGACAAGCTCAAACAGGTCGCCTGCCGCAGTTTCGGCCTGCCCGCTCTTGAGATTACTAAGCACGATGCCCCCGTCCGTCTCAAGCTCCATCCGCAGGGCACCTGTCTCCACCGCGTATCCGCCCGTTGTCCGCGTAATTGACGGCTTGCGGGACGCCAGCGGGTCGGGCTTTTCCGGCGAGTAAGGCGGCAGGCCCTGCACCGCGGCCGGCTGTACAAGCGCCCTGCCTGTGTTGACTGTGACAGCCGCCACCGCAAAGACTGCCTCACTCATCCGGTTACGCAGGCCAATGCTCTCTACGGGCCGGGCGCGCAACGCAGGCACGCAGTAGACTTCTGGCCCCGCAAGGACCTCATTCGCGCCGCTCGCCAGGCACACGGGCACCACCTCATCCACCACGTCGTCGCCATAGCGCACCTCGACGACAAAGCGCTCAGGATTGCTAAAGCTTCTCAGCGGCGCCTGACCCAGGACGCCCGAATAGGCTTTATCGGGCAGCACAGCGGCCATGAGCAGGTATATTTCGCTTCCCTTCGCGCCAACCGGCACCGAGGTCGTTTGCTTCATGTCCGCGCCGGTCGCGACGGCGGTCTTTGGGCCGCTCAGCAACTCAAAGGGCACGCCGCGCACCGTGACCTTGCCGCCCTCAAGCCAGCGGGAAAGCTCCAGGTCAGCAGTCAGGTCGTCCATGGAAACGTTGGCTGCCCGCGAGAGGTCCACAGTGCGGAAGACGCCGGGCTTCAGCCGGCTGGCTTGCCATCCCTGCACCACTGGAAGGACATCCTCAGGGGCGACGGCGGGCTTTCGGGCGCTAAAGGTGACCTTATCAAACCAGATGTCGCCCCTGGCGGCCCGCGACGAGACCTGGACGGCAATTTCCACGGCTGTGAACTTTTCTCGTACGGGCACAATGGCTGTGTGCCATTCGCCGTCGTCGCGCAGCTCGCCGAGGCGGATAAGATTTACCCAGGCCTGGGGCATGCCGCCTCCGCCGCTGCCCACCCAGATAAAATAGTCGCCCCAGGGCGCAAGGCCGCGCGCTTTGTACCTCACCGCCGCCCACCGATAGCCTGTCAAGTCCAGGGGCGGAGAGAGCGGGGCCGACCATTTCATACCTCTGTCAGCGCCCTCGGCCCAGAGATGCAAAGTTTCGCCTTCCACCTCGGCGCCAAAAACGTCCGCCGGGGCAGCCAGCCAGTCACGGTGGTGCGACAACTCCAGATCGCGCCCTTTGATTATCCTGTCGGGAGGCGCAGGCGGTGGCGCTGCCGGGACTATTTTCGCCCCAGCCGGCGGGTCTTCCGAAGCCCGGATATAGTCAATCTCTATCCATGC
>JANZZA010000638.1 GCA_026419655.1 Armatimonadota bacterium
CGCTCGTCGGCAGCGTCAGATGTGTATAAGAGACAGCTGGTGGACTGTGTGGTAATGGTCACGGCGGACCGCGCTGAGCGCCGCCGCCGCCGCGTCGGGTTCATGGGCCTTTCGCCCGAAGACGCCGACCAGCTCCTCGCCCTTCACGAGCGACTCGGCCTCGACCGCGTCCCAGCCGACTACGTAATCAACACCAGTGCGGGCCCTGAAGCAGTCTGTGGCCAGGTCCAGGAGCTCTGGGAAAAAATCACCGCCCCCCAGTAGGAGTGGAATCCGCCTAACCACGGCCCTGTACTGACGCACGCCTTCCCCGTAGTTGCACCTCTCACCCCAGTGTGCGTCCTAATCTCTCCCCAGCACGTTGCGCCGCTTCTTGGACCGACCTAGCACCCCTCCAGACCAGCATCCTTGTGCCACGAATGCCGTCCTTCCAAAGGAGACTGTTTCGAAAGCCAGTATTGGCCTGTCCAGAGTGGAGAAAGTGTACCATGCTGCGTGCGCGACCTTTTTCGCGCGGCCGCATCTGGGGGCCAGAAAAGCCACCCTTGCAACAGTCTCCAAAGACATACTTTTTTTCGTTTGGGGGGCTGCGGGTCGGGTAAACTACTATTGACAGTAGTACCAACTTGTGCTATGCTCCATAGTAGACGAAGGGAGGTGCTAAGAGTGATAGCCTTATTCAGCCTTATCGCTTCGCTGTCCCTTACGGCGCCGGACCGCATGGATTACCTGGGCTGGTTTGCTGGAACGGTAGAAATCCGCCGAGACCCCCTGCCCGGCTACTACTACGACCCCGAAGGCTTTGTACCGCTCTATGCTTACCGCTACCTCCGCCCCGTCCGCGTCAAGGTGCAGGACGGCGGTACTCTTTGCCCGTCCCTGACGCGCTACAAGACCTATCTCTATTCCCCCGTCCGCCTGCCCGGCCAGTACATGCTACCTGACGCTGGCAGACGCATGTATCCCTCGCTGCAAACAGGTTGGCCCTTCCGCCGACTGCCTTCCATCGGCGCCTGGCCTGACTGGTAGTCCGCGGCATGCAGTCTGACAAGGCGGCCTGATCGCTTCAGGCGGCGGCCCAAACAATCAAGAAGGGAGTGACCTCAGATGAGACAGGGCTTGGTTGCGGCGATTGTCTTTCCGCTGCTGGCCACTGTAGGCCTCGGCGTCGTCCAGCCCCAGCAGGCCAGAGCGGGCGACACCCTCAAGGTCCTGGCCGGCGTCGCTGCTGGCGTACTGGTCTACCACATGCTCGACAAAGCCGATGAAGGTTGCCGCGAAGTTCACTACTACTACGACGACTGGGGCGCCTACGAACGCTATGGCCGCGTCGAGTACTATTATCCCGGCCAGGGCCGCGGGCCCGTCCGGCGCGCCTACAATGAAGGTTACCGGGACGGCTGGGAAGACGGTGAGCGCGTCGGCTACAACAGGGGCTACCGCGATGGGTACTGGGAAGGCTACGACGACGGCCGCGAGGACCAGTGGTGGATTGACCACCGGCATCGCAGAGCCTGTCGCGAGCCAGAGCCTTGGGAACACCGGCGGCGGCGCTGAAGGCACCATCCTGCCGGCCGGCGTAGCCAGCACTCCGGGGCCGCAGAGCCCCAGGCTCTGCGGCCCGCCGCGTTACTCAACTCCCGCTTCAGCAACAAACCTGATTGCGCCGGGGCAGAAAAACCCCGTATTCTACTGTAGCGTGCCTGCCCCCCACCACCCGCTCCGGCTGCGTCTCCTGCCACAGGGGTGTTCCTTTTCGCTGCTTCACGACGACCGCCCGCCCAGCCTTTTCCCGGGCCAGTTCGATAACTTCGATGCTGAGCGGCCGGCGATCCGCCAAAGCACGCAGTGGCACCATGGCGCTGGATTTCTCCACCGGCTGGTGGAACACCGGGTCAAAGTAGATTACGTCAAAGGCTCCCGGCGCCACCCCTGCCAGATATTCCGCGTTATCCGCGCACAGCACCTCCACCCGCCTCATAGCCTCGTTGACTCGCTCGTCGCCGGCGTCGAAGGTAGCCAGGCCGTGTTCCGTCAGCCCTGCCAGCACCGGGACCGACTCGACACCAACGACGCGCCCCGACGGCCCAACTACGAAAGCGGTGACGATGGCATCCGTTCCCCGCCCCAGGGTACAGTCAAGCACCCGGTCGCCTGGCCGGAGGCCCATGGCGGTGACCATCGGGTCACCGTCGCCGGCAACAATCGCCCGGATCCGCCGCCGCGCCATCCCCGGATGATAAAAGTACTCCACGCCTTCTGACGGCACGTAAAACCTCACCCGCTCCGCCTCAATGACAAGCACTCCCCAGGCGCCATGCTCTGCGGCCACCTGGGCCAAAGTGCGCCGACCCCTGGGCACCACTTCCGCTCCCAGCCGCTCCTCCCACCACTCGGCTCCCCCCGGCCGCGACACCTTCTCTCGCGACCCGGTGATCACTATCTTCCTTGCCCTCTCTGGCTGGGACGGCATAGTCACCTTCTCCCGCGTGCATGCCATGCCCGCATGTCGCCAATGCCGCTGGCGCTGCCCCGGACCTTTCCTCCAGCGCACACCCCCTGCCCGCACGTCGGCGATGTCCTTGGTGCGCTCCAGGATATTTTCTCTCACGCCCACGCCATGCCCGGCACCCTTGAGCAGCCGAAGGTAGGCGCCCAATCGCAACAGGTCAAGTCCTGATGCCTCATGTCCCGCCGCAGAGCTTTCGGGCCGGCCCGCAGCCATCGCTTCTCCCTGGTGATTGTTGCAAAGCTCGTGTAGGCCTGGCTGAGGTGCCGCGAATGTACAGAGCTGTGCGCCCCACCGCTTACTTGCGCCCACTTCCTGCGCCCGCTCAGGCGGCTTTTACAACAGTCATCCTAGTAGACTGTTGCAAAAGTGGTTTTCCCGGCCGCCAGAAGGAGTCGCGGGTACAAGGTGAGTTACACAGCCTTGAGCACTTTCCTGCGTCCTGGCAGGCCCGCGGCCGGGTCTTGCAACAGTCACCCTAGCGTCTCTCCATCACCAGCACGGGCGGCCCAGCCATTACCGAACAGTTTACGCAATAACCCACACCAACGACCCCTTTCGGAACCTTTCCTCAGCAAAGGCTTTCCCTCAACCCAACCAGGCTAGTGCGCTCCCGTCGCCCCGTTGTAGTATCATTCTGACTCACGGGTTTAAGTGACAAGCCGCTTACAGGGGGTCAGTATGAAAGCTTCTGTCGTCGTGCCCGTCTACAACGAGGCCGCGAACCTGCCGGTTCTCTACCAGCGGCTGGCTCAGGTGCTTGGCGAGCTCGGGCTGGACTGGGAGCTGATACTGGTAAACGACTGCAGCCGGGACGATAGCTGGCAGGTTATCCGGGACCTGCACGCCAGGGACGCGCGCGTCAAAGGCCTGTCGCTGTCGCGCAACTTCGGCCAGCAGTCGGCCATCGCCGCGGGCCTGCGCCATGCCACGGGGGACGTAGTAGTCGTGATGGATGCCGACCTCCAGGACCCCCCGGAGCTGGTGCCGGAACTTCTGCGCAAGCTCTCGGAGGGCCATGACGTAGCTTATGCGATAAAGCGGTCACGGCGCGAGCCTCTGCTCCGCGGCATTCTTTTCGGGCTGTTCTACGCAATCCAGACGCGCCTGGCAGAGCCAAAGATGCCGGCCGGCGCTGGCACCTTTTGCGCAATGACGCGGCGGGTGGTGGATGTTCTCAACCGCATGGGCGAGCACAGCCGCTACCTCAGCGGCCTGAGAGCCTACGCAGGCTTCCAACAAGTGGGCGTGGAGTTTGACCGCCCGGAGCGCCATAGCGGCAAGCCTCAGCAGAGCTTCGGAAAGCTCCTGCGCATGGGCCTCGACGCCATTTTCGCCTACTCTTACATCCCAGCACGCCTGGCCAGTATCCTCGGCCTGGCAACAGCCGCCGTCGCCCTTGGCGTCACCATCTGGGTCCTTTACGGCAAACTGGTCGCCGGCACAGCCATCCTCGGCTGGGCCTCTACCATGGTCTCCCACCTCTTCATCGGCGCCGTCCAGCTCATCTGCATCGGCATTCTCGGTGAGTACGTGGCCAGAATCTATGAGGAAGTGCGCCGCCGCCCCCTATACATCGTGGCTGAAGCCGTGGGCCTCACCTCAGAAGAGAACGCTTTCCCAAACTCCGAGGGAAGGACTCTTACCAATCCCGAAGGAAGCACTTTTCCCGGCCACTAGCGCCACACTGTTTCCAACCCCAACCGACAGACTCTTCCCAGCCCCAAAGAGGAGTTTCTTACCAATCCCGACGGCGACTGTCTCTCTGCCGCACAAGAAAACGCCCTCCCCCTCTCCGAAAACCACCCACTGCCCCGCGCCCGGGCGATTCCAGGCTCCTAACCCTGCGTTGGTTCTTCCAATATCCGCCCGGCTACAACGTCAGCATCAACCTCGAAACTACCCTCCTGCAACAACTCGCGGATAGTGCTGACCGCCGCCGTGCGCACCGTGTCTTTCATCCGCCGGATTCGCTCTACAGTCGCGGCCACCAGAGGCCAGTCGTCCCGTAACGTCTCCCCAGGAATCATATCATCAGCCACCAATTCGTGCCGGGGAACCGGCTCGCCCGGCCCCCTGCCACGCTGTACTCCTACCGGTTCCATAAGACGTTCCACCGAAAGCACTCAGTTACATTTATAGCTATCGGCTAAACTCCTCAAAACTTTAGCTCGGCCCTCCCCGTACGCCTATTTAGCCCCGTAAAAGTCTTCTCTCGGCGATGTCTCGAAGCCAGCGACCATCCTTAGGTGACTGTTGCAAAACCTGAGTTAGCCGGCCTGAAGCGAAGGAGTTGTACAACTGCGCTGCTCGACCTTGGACCTGTAAACACGCCCGGGAGGCCGGAAAGCGACTTTTGCAACAGTCTCCTTAGGAAAGCCCTCTCCCCGTGGTAATCTCCCCTAAAAGAACTGCACTACAGTGCTCCTACCCTTTTTCTGTCGCCGTCTCCGCTACAGTCGCGCTCTCACAACATGCCCTGATGGACAAACATGTGGACAAGCCCGCCAGCCAAAGCAAACCCACCGGCGGTCAGCCCCCCTAACACCGACTAGGTCCTCCGCCCAGCAGCGCGCTCCCGCGCCTCACTGAGAACCTCGAAAAGCACGTCCGCGACCGCCTCGGCCGAAAAAGCTCCCGTGACCCTCTGCCGGCCAATGGCAGCCATCTCCCGGCGCTTCAGGGGCCGCTCCACAAGATCCACCAACACCGATGCCAGCGCGCTTACGTTGCCCTCAGGATAGACCACTCCACACGTTCTCTTGATAAGTCCAGGTATTGACCCCGAGTCCGCCCCCACGACAGCCACACCGCAGGCCTGTGCCTCGACGATGGCTCGGCCAAACTGCTCCCGCCACCGACCGGTGGTGCGAGACGGCAACACCAGGATATCCATAGCCCTGTAGTACGCTGGCATTTCCGCGTGCGGAATGGCACCCACGAAACTAACAGGACACGAAAGCCGGCCCGCCAGCGTTTCCAGCCGGGCTCGTTCCGGCCCCTCCCCAACTATAAGCACCGAAACAGGTGCCTGCGTCCACCTCTGAATGAGCGCCACGGCGTCAAGCAAGTCGCCAACCCCTTTTTCAGGCACCAGCCGCCCGGCATACCCAATAACAGTTCCGCGCAGACCCAGCCTCTCACGCAGTCCCGTCTCGTCCCCTGGCGAGTACAGCCGCAAATCCGCCGCGTGCGGGACAATGCGAATCGGCGCAGGGCATCCCTGCTGGCGCAGGACCTCACCGACCGTGGTATCGGTCACGGCCACCACATGGGCGGC
>JANZZA010000657.1 GCA_026419655.1 Armatimonadota bacterium
GCGCCCAGCCGTGAAAGAGGAAGGCCCGCCGCGAGTGTGCTTCTGCGACGGCCCTGCCTTCAGCATCCTGGAAGACAATCTCCAGCCGCGCCTCGGCCGATACCAGCTCACTTTTCACCATTGCCGAAAAGCAATACGCCCGCCCAGGCTCGACCCTCACCGGCGACGAAACCCAGCGGCCCTCCTTGCCAGGAAAAGCACGCCCAACCAGAGCCGTCTCCCCATCTGGTCCACTCTTCTCGGCCACCCAGAGGTCTTCGGTCCGCTCACCAGAGGCATGCCATTCAAGCCCTCCTAGCTGCGCCGACGCCGTTTCTGCCACAATCGTCATCACCACCGGCAGCGGTGCCGCGGCTGCCTGGACCGCGACCACCATGACCCAAATCCCAGTTGCCGACACCATTTCTCGGCCCCCTGCAAAGGCTACCCAGCCCTCCCCCGGCTATTCTGGGAAGGACAGAGCGAATCCTGCAGGAACACCTTTACCAGGGGAGCGTTGTGAAGTCTGGGAAGTATGTGCCGCATGAGCGGCCGGCCCCAGGGAAGTAGTTTCTTGGCGGATAGCCGGTTTCAGGTAAGTAGTTGTCCCGTGAGCGGCCCGCTTCAGGAAAGTACTTGTTGGATGAAGGGCCGGTTGGAGGCAAGTACTTGCCGGATCGGTGGCCGGTTCGAGGCAAGTAGTTGCCGCGTGAAGAGGTGGTTTCAGGGAAGACGCAAAGCGGCTACTGCAACAGCATCGGCGCGGTCATGGAGCAAGTGCTAACAAGCCAGCGGGTGAGGACGGGGTTGCCAAGCAACGCAAGATACGGCAGGCTGCAGTCCGTAGCCGCCGTGGCTGTCACTGTGTGCCTGTTGCTGGCTCAGGAGGTCCTGGGCCAGTCCCCAGGTAGTTGCCGTGAGCTGGCGCAGGCCGCGCCGACGACGCCCCACGAAGCCACCCAGGGCCAGACGACGCACGGTGAACCGGTCTTGGCTGCTCGGCTTGACCTCGCCGACGGCCAGGTGCCCCAGGGGGTTTTTGCATGGGGTAACGCGGCCCGGCTTACGGTGGCCGAGGTGGACGGTCGGCGCACGCTGGTCATGACCTACCTTGCTTCCCGGTCTGCTGTGGCCGGCATTTCGGCCCGCGTCAAACTTCCACCGGATGCCAACCGCTTTACCGCTGAGCTGAGGGTGGCCTGTGACACGTCCCTTGCCATCGAGCTATGGGCTGGCAGCCAGACGCGCTACCAGGCATTCGTAGCGCTGCCGGCCGGCCAGTGGCAAACCGTGGACATGTCCCTGGGAGAGTTCTGGCCGTCCGAATACAGCGAGGCGGAGGGCCCCGTAGAGGCCGCCCGCGTTACGGAGCTGAGGTTGGTTGACCTCGCCAATCTCCCTGGGGAAATTGGCCTGGCTTTGGGCCTCAAAGACGGCCCCCAGGAACTGGCTATCCGCCGCCTGGAGTTCAGCCGCGGGGAGGGCCGCCGTCGCAGCCGCGTGGAACCTACTACAGCCGTGGTGGACAACTTCGACGCCGGTCCGGTGGCTGCGCTTCCCATAGGCGGGGCACGCCTGGGATGGAGGCCGGCAGGCCAGGGCCAGGAACTGGAGATTGCTTACACTTTTGGTGGCCACCGGTGGGCAGGAATCGTCGTGGGCATAGGGCATCTGCCTGTCCACAGGCTCACTGGAGTGACCTTCCGCGCCCACGCTGCCCCAGCCGCCCGGCTTCACGTAGTGCTCGAAGAGCGCGAAGGATTTAAATTCCTTGCGACCACCCTCCTCTCTTCCGGCGATGCGCGGCCAGTGGAATTGGTCCTTGACCGCTTCCGCCCCGGGGCTCCTGACCTGGCCAGGCCCGTCAATACACGCCGCCTCCGCGTCATTATTCTGGTGGCCGATACCTTCTCTACCGACCTCCAGCCTGGCGACGAAGGAAGGTTCTGGGTGGACGACCTGGCCCTGCAGCTATCTCCAGAGAGCGGTGGGGTGCCCGCCACAGCCACGCCCGATGGCCCGCCTCAGCTAAATATCGGACCCGGCAAAGAGTAGACCTTTCACGGCTCCGTCCAGCTCCGCGCTAGCCGCCTGCCTGTAGACAGCTCGCCTGGGACCGTCAACCTTTCCCTGCGTCACTCTATGGCGGTGTCTATCTGTCTTGGGATTTTGCCTGGGTAGGGACATGGGGGGACTAGTCGAGCCCCTTCCATAATAGACCACGGGGACCTCACCCACCGCCTACTGCAGCCCCATACCTCACCCGGCCCTAAGGGCGCGCGCGTGCTGGAACCGGCGCGAAAAAGTCTGGTAAAACAGGCCGGGGAGGGGGCCCCTTTTCAAAGAGCGGCTGCCCAGGGAAGACGTCCAACTAGGTTTCCTGTCCCCCGGGAGACTATCACAAAGGGCCGATTTTTGGGCTGCCGGACGCGGAAGGTTCTATCTTTGCAACCGTTGACCGGGCAAGCAGTAGTATTAGCAATGGCAGCTCCGCGCTACTCGGCGTGGAAGGCGTTTCTTTGCGCCCCCAAAATTGTACTTGCCAGAACAGTCGGCACACGCAAGGACACGTCGCGTAATAGTCACTCCATTGACTGCCTCGAAAAACCACCGGACGGCCCAACAGTCCCTTTGCCCTTCGGAGTCGACTTCCCACTGCTGCTCATGGTAATATCACGGTGCCTGCCGGGGCGGGCAGATAAGTAATGAGGTTTCGGCTACTCGGCAGCGCCCTGGCCATTGACCTGGGGACAGCCAACACCAGGGTCTGGGCGCGGAACGGTCAGCCTGTGGTGCGCCAGGCGTCCGCTGTGGCCTACATGGTCGGGCGGAACCGCTGTGTGGCTGTGGGCGCCGAAGCTCGGGACTTGGCCCAGCGCCAGGCTCAGAACATAGACGTCGTAGAGCCAATCCGCCGGGGAGCCGTCGCGGACTTCGGGGCAGCCGTGGCCATGCTGCGGACGTTCTTGCGCCAGGCCATGGCCCAGCGTCCTCTCCTCAGTCCTGCGGCAGTGGTTTCTGCCCCTGTGGAGACTACGGGCGTTGCTTATCGGGCGCTCCGGGACGCCCTGCGGGCGGCTGGCGTCTCACGAGTCTACCCCTTGCCCAAGTCCCTGGCGGCCGCCGTCGGGGCAGGCCTCCCGCTGGACCACCCCGAAAGCGTCCTGGTCATTGACCTCGGCGCCGGTGTCACAGAGATTGCCGTCGTGGCCATGGGCATGGTCACTGCGGGCTGCTCGACGGCCTTCGGCGGCATTGACCTGGACGAAGCCGTCCGCCGGTACTTATGGCGGACCGCTGGCCTGCAGCTATCCAGAGCGGCGGCAGAAGACGTCAAGATGCGTGTTGGCGCCGTAGACCCGGCCCTGGCCGGCAACTCCATGGACCTGTCGGCTCTGGCGCCCCCAGGCGTCGAGGCCAAAATCAGCGCCAGTGAACTTGCTGGTGTCCTCGCCGAAGCCCTTGAACCCCTAGTGGACCAGGCTCAGTGGACACTGGAGCAACTGGCACCGAGACAGCGCGAGGAAATATCCGTCAACGGCGGGGTACTAACCGGCGGAGGCGCCCTCTTGCGTGGTTTGCCGGAGCTACTAAGCTCCCGCCTGGGTCTGCGACTTGTCGTTGCCGAGGACCCTCTCTCCGCCACGGTCTTAGGGCTTGGCGCCATCGCCAGCGACATCAAAAACATGGCCTTCGACGAAAGCCGCCTCATGCGGATGGGCCTTCGCGGATGGCATCCCTGAAAGGCACGCCCCGCCACATCCGTCTCTCGCCACCACTCACATCCCCGCGACACAACTTCCCCTGGGGTGACTGTTGCAAAAATCGTCTCGCCGTAACTGCCAGTCCATGCACGGCACAGGCTTTCGCCCGCAAGTAATCCTGCACGGGCCGGTCTCACTTGTGAACTGATGGTTTCGCAACGGTCACCTGGGCCTACTACCTGGACCAGGCACGCGAGTGCGATCAGGGCGAGGAGCCAGGCGTGGGTTGCCCCGGCTCCTCTACCTCAAAGACAGCCGTGATGGTGGTGTCCTGGGTCACGTCCACCTCTATCTTTGGTTCTTTGGACGCCACCGGCCCTGTCCACTCGCGGAAGCGGAACTTTCGCCCGCCGCTGGGCCGCGTAGGCTGGGATGGGTCCATGAACTGCCCCAAGCGCTCGGCGGCGCCATAACCGGCTGGCGTTTTCATATCCGCCGGCACAACGTCAACCACTTCGACCACATGTCGGCCGGGCTTATCGAAGACTATGTCGAAGCGGCCGAAGTCAGGTCCCATGACGTACTCGGTTGTCCACCTGCCACAGTGGGTCCAGTAGTCAAAGCCGTCTACGCGGAATCGCACCTCGCCCAGGCCTGGGGATGTGGCCACAGTTAGCCGAGGCCCGGGCCTGTGAAGCTGGTCTGTTGTGTCCGCAGCGTACAGATAAACCCTGCCCGAGTATGGCGGTATGGTGAGCTTGCCGCCGCTAGACGCTACATCCACCAGCCGCCCGCGGCGGTCCACGTCCTCGAAGCTGCCATTGTGCAGCACGTCTCTCCCGACCTGCGGCTCAGTTCCCTCGCGCAGGAATACGTCGTCAAACCAGACCTTTCCCGTCCGGTAGCGGAAAATGAGGTTGTACGTGAGCGTCCTTATTGGTTTCTCTGGCCGCACGACCACCTCGCT